>DAOLSP010000015.1 GCA_035419245.1 bacterium
AGCATGACTCTTTTTATTTACAAGCTCTTTTTACACAAAATTACGGATTTAATCTTCTGAGTTTAAAAAATTCTCCATTTTAAGTTTACTTTTATAACTCAATGACTCTAAAGCCAGTTACACAAGGAGGTCGTTATGTATCCAAGATCTCTTTTCCAGCTCGTCTCGCTTCTGATGCTTTGTGCTCTTTTTGTGCCGATTTATTTTCTGTGGGCAACGGTTCCAGCTCCGCCTGTACAGGTCCAAATATCGATGGGACTAGAAAAGCCTGTCATCCTAAGAGCGATTGACCGTGAGTTTCCTGTGCAGGTCATGGTATTTTTTCTGCCTCATCTTGATGAAAAAGCCTTAAAAAAATTCGATCGAGGTCTGCTGCTGCGCGTGACCATGCAGCCGATTGATCCGACGCAACGAACAAAAGCTGAGCGACTGTTCGAGCGGCGGATCAGTTACAGCAAAGATACGCTGACTGTAGCGATTCCTTTGCCGTTATTCATGGCCGATAAAGCCGATTTGGAGGTGGAATTCTGGATCGGACCGGTCGACGGCGATGGAGCCATCGATCGTCAAATCCGCTATTTGATAAAGGGAAGTGACGGCACCCTGTTGTTTATGACGCCTAAACAATATCAAACCAAGCGCCACCAAGATCGCTATCTCAGGTTTGAAGAACAACGTCGACGCGAGCCCGATAACCCGGATATCCGATTATTATGGGATACTACAAGAAAGATAGACGACCGCCAAGTCATATCACCTTTCTCAACCGAACAGCAGTTGTTGGTTGATCCTGTTGGACCTGCCGATGCCTTGCGGCCGTACTATCGCTCCCATTCTACGGAGCGGAAAAAAACCGATCCATTGACCATTAAGGGTCGCGTGGTCTATACCGATTTTGAGGGCACGCAGCGGCCTTTACCGATTGTCAGCATCGATATTTATGACAGCGACTGGGGACTGGATGAACATCTCGGAACCGTGCTGACCAATTACAATGGCGATTGGAGTTTTTCCTGCGATAATGATGACGGCATTGGCGCAGACGGGCGCGATATTTACTACACCTTTAAATTGGAAAACAGCCGTATGCGGATTCAGGACTGCGGTCCGTGGCCGGATGTGACCTATACCTATGAATCAGCGACACACGATGATCTGGACGATGGTACGATTTTGGATTTCGGTACGGAAACCGGATCCGGTGATATGGGACCCATGATTGTTTGGGGATTTGAGGTCCGTGCATGGAATCATGCTGTCAAGACCGGCAAACAGGATCCGGGATTCGTCGATACTTGCTTTCCGGAGAACGGCACTCATTGGGATCGATATTGGGAAGAGATCGATTACGAGCAAGGTTATACGGACGGACCGGATATATATTTGCACGAATACGGCCATGCCATCATGTACTATGCCTATGGCGAAAACAGTCCCAGCCCTGGAGGCTACCACGATTTCACTCAGGTGACGCAGAATGAGGGATTGGCGTGGAGCGAAGGTTGGGGCACCGGGTGGATGCTTTCCTTATGGCCGGACGGCATCTATGATTGGCACGAAGGAACCACGGAATCGGCCGGTGAATATCCGACCGGCACCCTGCAATTGGATACCGGCGGCGAAAGCATCGAGTACTACTCATCAAGCAACCGTTCGGGATATTTGAATGAAGGGCGGGTCGCCGCTGCCATCAACGATATGCTAGATAGCCACAATGACAACAACGGCGGTGACACGGACATCGGCCGCTCTGACCGCAGCGACGCTAACTCGTCCTATCGCGTAACATTGGATCTTATGATGCATAATACACTGTGGGGTTCTTATCATAATAATTTTCTCGAATTCTATAACAGTCTGACCGGCGAACTCGGCAGTCTGGAATGGAATGAGGCGCTGCAGGCCTGTCAGTATAATTGGATGGCTCTAGCGGATCCGATCATACTGTGCGTGGCAACCCGCATCGTCACCGGCGATATGGCCGGTCGGGGTGAAATCTTTGACGGATTGAAAAAATTCCGCGATCTGGGACTCAAATCATATGACGGCGGCAGACAATTGGCCCAGTTGTATTATCGACACAGCCCGGAATTAGCCTTCATCTTTCTGCAAAATATGGCACTGAAAGAAGAAGCCTTGAAGGTGCTCGACCACTTTGCCCGTATCGGCCATGCTCTGGCGAACAACAAATCACAAAATGAATTGTTCCGCGTCGAAGCGCCGGTCATACCTGTTGACCTGGAAGCCGTCATTGATCACTTGTTGCAGGAAATTGAGAAAAATGCAGGTGAAAAGTTGAAAAGCGATCTCATCGATGTGAAATCTTACTACCGTAGCGTTCGTGGCTTGACGTTTCGACAACTCTCCCAAAGGATGGAGGATAAAGCGCAGTTTAAGGGTGACCGAAGCGGGCGCTCGATTAAGCCAATGGATATTTCCCCGGATAGTCAGGAACGTCTAAGATTATTGGATTTGCATTTGCCGAAAACAGAAATGGAAAAAAAGCAATGATTTTTATAAAGATTGATTGGTTGAATACCGCATGCTTGTTCTGATAAAGAGGTCTCTTGTTCAAATCCAAAATCTGTCTAACGGATGCATCATGATATTGTAAATCTCCAATTTTATTCAATATTTTTTTGATAGAGGTTATCAATATGAAAGCGAAGTTTTTGTTCGCCTCAATCTTTAACTTTTTGGCGACGATTTTTTCTAATTCTCCTGGTCAAATCCCTGCAAGCGTCCCGAAACGTCTTGCCGTGTTACCATTTGCCAGTCTGAGTACCGATGAGACTTCGGTGCTGACCGCTCAAGCCCTCTTACGGCAGGCACTTCTTGATTATATTGCTTTTTTTTACAGGCGAGCCGCGAAACCGGCCTATATGGGAAATGACGGAAATTTCGAGCCTGCTGTCGGAAAACTGATGATACAGGCGCCGCATCAGCTGGGCAGCAAGGATCACGATTAATTTATTTACATAGCTTTAACCGCCTACAAGGTGCAGGCACGCCCTTTGCAGCATGATTGATGATTGGATATGCATTTTAATGGAGGCCCCATGAAGAGATGGCATTGGCTGGGCATGATGGCGCTGCTGCTCCTAGCGGGCGCCGCTTCCCTTCCGGCCCAAATGATCGCCGAAATCAGCCGTCCGGTGGCGACTGAATTCGGCACCTATATCCCCTACCCGGTCACCATCACGCCGGCGGCGCCAGCCTGGACGGTTGCACCGGATCTCAGCAACGTCGTCAACAAGGCCGATTTCTCTTTCACTGCCCAAGAGAGCAGTCTCCTCGTCAACCAGGGCTTTTTTGTCACGCCCCATGATAACGGCTCGGGATACCGCGAGATCTATGACAGTTATAACGAGGCGCGGGAACAAAACATCCCCATCTTCGTCACCACCGACGCCCTCCTCCATACCTTTCACCTCGTCTTCGACCGCATGCTGATGGAGATCGAACTCGATCATTTTTACGGCGATCTCGACCGCCTCCTTACCGGACTGCTCGATATCACCCTGCACCGGCACTATCCGGCGCTGAGCGACGACTCGACGCGGGCGGCGCTGATGCGCACCATCGACTATCTGATTGTCGCCAAAAAACTGCTCGAGCCGAACTATGATCCCGGCATCAACGGCGGCAGGTGGCAGCTGGAGCTGCCGCTGATCGCCGCGCATCTCAAGCCGGAGAATTCGCCCATCTTTGGTTATGAAGAAGACTATACCCAGTACATCGTCCGCGGCCACTATACCCGCAGTGACTCGCTGCGCCGCTATTTTCAGGCGATGATGTGGCTCGGCCGCATGACCTTCGCCGCAGACCCCCGGCTCACCGCGGAAGTGAACCGCAGCGCCACGCTCAGCGCCCTGCTCCTGTTGCAGGCGCTGCAGCAGCTCGAGATCACCGGCCAGTCGGCCCTGTCTGTCTGGGAGCGCATCTACTCACCCACCGTCTTTTTCGTCGGCAAATCCGACGACACTACCCCCTCTACCTATAATGATCTCATCGGCCAGGCCTGGGGCGATAAATTTGCGGAAATGGAGATCAATACAATCCGGCTTGCTCCGGCTTATGACCAATTCATGCAGGCGGCCATGGCTCTGCCGGGCCCGTTGATAAAATATCCGGGACAACCGCAAGGCTTCCGTTTCATGGGACAACGCTTCATCCCCGACTCCTATGTGTTCGATCAGCTGGTTTACAGCAATATCCCCGGCCGTTTCATGCCCAAAGGATTTGATGTGATGACGGTTCTGGGCTCGCCGCGCGCCCGGGCCCATCTGCAGGCCATGGGCGAAATGGCCAACTCCGACTATAAAAAACGGCTGGATGAGCTGTGCGCCGAGTTCGCCGGCCTTCCCGATACCGCATGGGCGCAAAACCTCTACTGGAACTGGCTTTACAGCCTGATGCCGCTGCTCTTTCCCAAGGGCGCCGGTTATCCCCCTTTCATGCAGAATCCGGCCTGGGAGGATAAGGAGCTCTTCGCCGCCCTCGGCTCCTGGGCCGAGCTGCGCCACGACACCATCCTCTATGCCAAGCAGAGCGGCACCGAGAGGGGCATTGCCGAAAAAAATCTGCTGCAGCGCGGCTATGTCGAACCCAATCCCCATTTCTATGGCCGCATGGCCTCACTGGCGCAGTTTCTCATGACCGGGCTGGAGAACCGCGGACTGCTCACGGCGAAGTACAAGCTGCATCTCAGCGATTTTTCCGCGCTCTGCCTGCAGTTTAAAACCATCTCCGAAAAGGAGCTGCTCGGCGAGTCCCTCAGCTTTGCCGAGTACCGTGCCATCGTCGAATTCGGGCTGGCGCTGGAAAAACTGGCCGAATTCAGTGAAACCGGCGAGGTGACCGGACCGGGACCGATGCACGACCACAATATGCCGGTCATCGCCGACGTCCACAGCGATTTCAACAGCGGCAATTGCCTCGAGGAGGGTGTCGGTTATCCCTTCACCCTCTATGTCGTCTGCCGGATCGAAGGCCTGCTGGTGATCACCCGTGGCGCCGGCTTTTCCTGGTACGAGTTCGAGCACCCGATGAGCGACCGCCTCACCGATGAGGCGTGGCGTGAGATGCTGCAAAAAGGATCAGCACCGGCGCCACCGCCGTGGACCAGCAGTTTTGTCACCAACACACCGCACTCCCTTGTTCCGCAGTTCTATGAGCTCGATAAAATAGGGCTGGAGGCGCTGATCTTGGAGACCGGCCGGGATACCCTCCTGGCTGGCGAGGAGCAGAGCCTCTTCATCGCCTCGGCGGGTAGCGCCCTGACCGCAGCGCCAACCCTCTGGCTCATCGCCCCAAATGGCGATCAGTCGCCCATCACTAGTATCACCCCCAAAGGTGGCGGCTGGGGGGCGCAGATCATCACCGCGGCGCTGCTGCCCGGCCATTACTGGCTCAACGCCCAGGGCAAAATTCAGGATCCAATGGGAAACGTCACCCGCCTCGACGGCCGCACCGGCTTTGTGGTCCGCGGCGCGACCGGCGTGCATGAACGAAACGAGGAGGCCCGGCCGCACACGGCCAGGCTCATGGCCAGCTATCCCAATCCCTTTAACAATTCAACGCTGATCCACTTTACCCTGGCTCGAGCGGCGGCGGTTCGGATGACGATTTGCAATCACCTCGGACAGGAGGTCGCCTTGCTGGTCAGCGGCCGGCAGCCGGCCGGCGCGCAGGCGATCCGCTGGGACGGCCGCGACGCGGCGGGAAGGCTCCTGGCTTCCGGCCTCTATTTTGCCGTGCTCGAGGTGGAAGGCCAGCGCCTGGTGCGCAAGATGGTGATGGTGGAGTGAGAAGGGTATAATTCGAGCGTCCGAATACGGAGGTGAGGCAGCCGTGTGAAAGGCCTGCAGATCATGACGCTCTGGTGGCAGCTGCCAGGCCAAAATCGAAGGAATGAGCTGTGATGACAGAAGAGGCGGAACTGCAACTGAGACGATTTTAGCGCGCAAGGCGCGACTGCGGATGATACGGTGATGTTCCTGATCCATGCTCAGCCGGAAATCCTGGAGAACGTGCGTTCCGACTATGGGCTCGGAGCCGGCAGGGCCGAAGATAATATTGCCGGCGACCCTCTCACCGCCGAAATCGAAAAGGCAAAAGCCATAGGCCAGCTCACACGGGCATGAATCCGCCCGTTCGACGGAGATGGTCCCCTCGCGCAGAATGCCCAGCCGGTGGACGATATCCTCGGGCAGCCATGCGCGTGACGCTCCGGTGTCTACCAATAATGCATCTTCCTGGTGCATCTCCGGATCGTTAACATTGAGAACAGTCAGGTCGATATAAATATCACCCATACTGATCCAACAAAGAGTGACTGACAAGTCGCAATAAAGCCACATTATACTATTACAAGACCTTTCCGATCTGATATCGCAATGTGTCAATAGCTCTGCCTCTTTTCAAGGGGAAAAATCGCCATTCAGGCCTTCTGCTAATTTGCAGGTATTTCTACCACCCAACAGGCCGCCGGATTTAAGCTGTCTTCCTGCGGCGGGTCCTGGAAGGCAAGCCGCGGCCGATCAAACTCGTCGAGGGTGAAAGAGTGGAGGTCCATTCTGCCAACGGCCGCGTCACCTCGCTGCCGTATCTCGAGACCATACTCATCCCGGCGGCCGCTGAGGCGGTCACCTTTGTCAAGAGGGGGGAGCTGTCCTGCCGCCTCATACTCCTTTACGTCAAACCCGAGGCCGGCCTTTCCGTGACGGTCAACGATCCCAATGATTAGCAGCGAGGCCGCCGCACAATGGCCTGGTTCAGCAGCTCGGGATCTATTGCAATCGTCAAAGAATTCATTCAACCATCAACGATGCAGTACCATCACAGTTCGAAATCTCAAACCATGCGGCTTAACGTATGTCGCAATTTTCGGGGACAGACCAGGCCGACAGAATGCACATCAACTCCGCTGATTCCGCACAACGCAGCGGTTTTTCCTTTGAGCTGTTTTGGAATCTTTGCGGCGGGAGGTAAAATCAAGGCGGTTATTCAAACGAATAGAGGTATATTATTAAGATTCTTGCCCTCATCGCAACGTCATCTTGTGGCTCTTCTTTTGCATGGTCGTGGTGACGGATGGATTACCAGCGGGAGCTGACATTGGCATCGCACTGTTCTCCTTCCATATGCCGATACTCAATGTCGTGGTGATTCGGTTCTTCTTTTCCCCCGCCCGCAGCTTGAAAATTACTTTGTTGATCTGCAACCTTATCTGGATTGGTCTCGCTGGCTGGCTGATCGTCTCCCGATATCCCTCACATCCTCAATAGGCAGGATTGATTGAATATCTGATCATAAGGGCGGTGACACCAGTCATCATCGCAGTGGTGATCGGTCTTGGATTGCGGACACCTAAGGCTTGAGTTACGCCAATCCAACCAGAGGCAGCAAGACCCGCAAGCCCAGCCAAATCAGAATTCCCCCGAGAAGGTCGAAGAGGATCCCTGCCCGTATCATTTTGGTGATTGGCACCAGGCCGGATCCATAAACGATGGCGTTCGGCGGTGTGGAGACCGGCAGCATGAAGCCCCAACTCGCCGCCAGGGTCGCACCGAGCGCAGGTGGAACAGGATTGATATGAGCCGTCAGGCACAGGGAGAGCATGACAGGGACGACCATGTTGGCGGCCGCGGTATTGGAGGTGGTTTCGCTGACCATGATAGCGATGTAAATGGCCGCCAGGGTCACTCCCCAAGTGGAACTGGCCCCGCTCCACGACAGTAATTCCTTGCCGACCGCTTCGGCCAGCTTGGTTTCGAACATCAGCTGCCCTAACGCGATGCCGCCGCCGAAAAGCACCAGGGTGCCCCAGTCTATCCGGGTTGCTTGTTTCCAGGTGAGCGTGAATTTCCGCTTCGGCCAATCTATGGGCAAAACAAAGAGAAGGCCAGCGCCAATAAGGACTGCAGCTGCCTCGGGCAGTCGATCGTTGATGCTTTTAGCCAGAGGTGAATCCGCTCCCTGGAGGAGAGTTATAATCCCGGGCATGATCCAGAGCAGCACGGTGACGAGAAAGGCCCACAGCGCGTTGAACTCGCCGCGGGAGAGGGGGCGGATTTCTTTTTTAAAGCGGGTGAATTGGAGATTGCCCGCAGCGGGCCGGTGCGGACGGTGCAGCAGATAGAGCAGGGCAAAGAGCAGGGCGTACATGCAAATCAACAGCGGGATTGCAAAAAGCATCCACTGGAAGAACGAGATCCTGATCCCGGCAAACTTTTCAATCATAGCCAGACCGATTAGATTAGGAGGAGTCCCAACTGGTGTACCAATGCCTCCAGCCGATGCAGCATAGGCCGCCATCAGCAACATTCCGGTGCTGAAACGGGGCTGAGGTTGTTGCTCATCCAGGGCGCTGACGATGCCCAGACCGATTGGCAGCATCATAGCCGTTGTGGCTGTGTTACTGATCCACATCGATATCGCAGCGGCCGCTGCGCCATAAACCAGCAGGATGCGCGCTGGACTGTTACCGACCCAACGCATCGACATCAGGCTCCAGGCGATACGTTTATGCAGCCCGTGCACCGACATCCCTTCTGCCAGAATGAAACTGCCGAGAAACAGATAAATCGTCGGATCGGCAAAGGGGGCGAAAACCTGCCTGGCCGGAGCGATCCCGAACAATACGCACAAAACAGCGCCGAGCAAGGCGCTCATGGGAATGGGGATGGGCTCGGTGATCCACCAGATCACGATCCATCCGATGATCCCCGCGAGCTTGTGGGCAGCCGGGCTCAACTGCGGTATAGGCCAGAGCATCAGCAGCAGGGCAGCCAACGGGCCGATAAAAAGTCCCACTGTATGGCGACCCCGCTCGAAATGACGCTCTGCCGGTGTGAGCTTTTCCATTAGCGCACCAAAAGTATTTTGCGCATCTGCAAGGTGTCGGTTCCCTTCATTGTGCGGCAGTAAACGACTCCGCTTGGCAGAATGCTGGCATCAAGCCGGATGAAGTGGCGCCCCGATTGCTGCGCTTCCGCATGCAGGTTGTTCTCCTGTATTAACACACCCAATCGCCGTTCCATAATTTACGGCAGAAGCACCGAGTCAGTAATTGTGAATGGACTCATTGACAGAAGCTTCCCTGCTCACTCAACACCTTAGAGTTCTCATTTTTTTAATTCGAGGAGGAATACGTCACCGATCTCCGTACCGGCGGTGATGTAATTGCCAGCCTGGTCAAAACAGCTCACCGGCAGAGGGAAACGCCACATGGCTGGAGGGACGCCAATATCGCGAATCACCAGGGATCTCTCAACGCCGCCCATGATAATTCGTTGCCCCTCATTGCAGCACATGACGCGGACATTCTTAGATTTAGATCGTATAGAAAACAAGAGCGACCGACGGGATAGTTGTAAAATTTCTACAACTGTGCCATCCGGAATGTTGCGCACCACGGCTGCGATATCGCCAGATGCCGACACGGCCGCAATATGTCCATCACGAGCCCCGATGATGTCGATTTCGGCGAGTCTCGCCGGATCGAGCAACCGGAGGGAACCATCCGGCCATGCGCAGACAATTGTCCCATTCCCGGCCAGGCTGATTGCAGATAATGGATTCGCACTATTTCTTGCGGCACCGGGACCGCCACGCACAAGCAATCGTCCGCTAGCAATTTCCCACAAGATGACCTGGCCATCATCCCCGGAAGAAACCAGATTCCGGCCATCTGCTGTACAGAGGAACTGCCGCACCCGGGCTTGATGTCCGGCAAGCTTGAACAACGGCTTGAGTGTAGTCGCATCCCACGCTTTGATGATCGAATCCAAACTGTCGGCCGAAACCAGTATCTGATCGTGATTCACGAAACGGAGCGGTGCAATCGTCGGGCGTTGCAGTTCAAAGAGTAGCTGAGCAGCCAGATCATGGGCGGGAGCCTTACCGTGTTCCGTTGCGGCAATGGTGCGGCTTGCCAGTTCCACTCCTTCGAGCATATCCCAGATCTTGATGGTCGCCGATCGGTCCGCCGCAGCAATGCGGCGTTCATCAGAGCTCAGGGCCAGGGATGAGAGGCCATGTTTATGGCCTTCGAATACAAGTTCGGTGGTTCCTTTCTCGATTTTCCAACTCCGCACGGTATCGTCCAGGCTGCCCGTGACCGCTCGTTGCCCCGAACGCCCCATCTCGACACAGGTCACACTATTAAAATGCTTTCTGCTCCCGGACATGAGGTAAAGTAATCCTTCGAACAAGGCAGCAGAGCGAACGGGATCGCGATCATCGGCCGCAGTCCCATACTTTTCCCTCAGCTGTTTACGCGCATGTTCGATAAAGTCGCGATCGAAGTTGGGATCCCACACGCGGATCATCCCATCAGCGCAGCCGGAAACGAGACGCGCCCCATCCGGAGTGAAGGCAACGCAAGAGACCGGCCCAATGTGCCCACGCAAGATGGTTTGCATCTCCCCGCGGATCAAATCCCAGATGATGATCGATCCTTCGATTCCGGCGCCGGCCAATTCTGAACCATTCGGTGAAAACGTTAGATCCTGCACGACTCCTTGCCGGCTGTGTATAGTCCGCTCCACCTGCCAAGGCTCGCACTTCCAGAACTGGATATCGCCGCCCCATGAACTCGCCACAACCGTGCATTCATCTGGGGCAAAACGCAGCCATGAAATGTATTCGCCGCTCGTATGTGCAGTGCCTGTGACCGCCCGGTTGTTTGTATCTATGGTCTGCAACGCTGAACCTGACCCAGCGATCAGCAGACGCGCACCCCGGCTGAGAGCCAGCGCGTTCACAGGTGCCGTGAAGCTCCCGAAATCCACAGCTTTGCCGCTTTGCAGATCGTATAGGAGTATGGTGGTGACCTTCTCTTGCAGAGTCGCGGCTGGAAGCGTTGATGCTCCGGCGGCGAGGTAACGGCCACTTGCATCGACGGCGAGGGACGATGCCTTATATCCTGGAGCAGCCAGCTCGCCGGCTGGTTGCAGGTGTTCGTAATCCCAAAGCACGATTCGGCCGCCAGAACCGGTCACTGCCACAAGGCTGGATCCCGGGATCAGTGTCAGCCTGGTCTCGCTCGCAACGAAATCGCGAATAATCTCCATAGCACTCCCGGTGCGGAGATCCCAGACGCGAAGAGTATTATCGACTCCGGCCGAAATCAACCGCTCGCCGTTAGGTGTGACCGCCACGGCCGTTATCGCACCCTCATGACCGGCAAGCGTCATCAAACACGCGCCGGCGGTTGGCTCCGGATTGAGCCGTCTAATCCATGGCCGGGATTCCAGACCCATAAGCTGGCGGTAGATCGCCGCCTTGGCCGGAGCACTTTGACTGCCCTGTATTGCGACTGAGAGAATGGTATTGGCGGCCTGCTGAAAGGTTAATTCAGGCCAGCGCGCCAGAATGTGCGCTTGGTGTCGAACAAAATCAGCAAATTCTGTGAGAGGGATGGTACGCATCGACTCAGGGAGTTGTAGATAATCATCGACCAATTCATACATCTGGCCCGCCGCGGATTTGGCCTCGATGAATTCGAGATCGGTAAGCACTTTCTCCAACCTTTTACCCTCGCCTGCACGACTCAGATGGTAGGGGAGCTCTCCGGTCTTGCGTTCATTGGGGCTACGGCCATTGCCCGATGATACTATCCAGAGCGGGAGGGCATGGAAATAATTGCCCAATATCGTGTGCCAGGCCGGAGCAGGACGCGCTGCGGCAGTTGCGCCTTCGTTCCCGATGACATACCGGGTAGACGCCGCCTGCCGGAAGGTCTCATAGAAAAAATCAAACCGTCCCTGACGCCGGGCCAGAAAGGGGCGCACTTGCCGAAGAACCAGGTAAGTCGCATCTTTTGCTCTCTCCCATGCCGCCGGTTCCCTTGAATTCTCCCCTAGGGTTGTGCAGAGCATGGTCGCAAGCTCATCGCCAGAAAGGCCGCGGCGGGCATGCGCCATCAAGCCAAAGAGGAGTGGAACTGAAACTGAAGGATCGATTTCAGAGTAGGCTGGATCGGTTTCAAGTCGACGCAACACAGCGGTAAATGCGCTTGCAGGCGTCGTGCCGAAATCATTTTGGATTTTCGCCGCTAGATTGCCGAATGCACCAAAAATACGCAGCTCACTGAGTGCTACTTTCAGAAAAAGGGGATTCGAGGCGCCGGGCGATGTGATCAACGCCTCAAGATGTGGCGTATCGAGTTCCTTGAGATACTGGTCAAGATAGGCCTGGACGAGTTTTCGTCTGTCGTTCAGTTCCTGAAACGGCGGCACCTCTGCTAGATAAGCGCCTCCCTGCTGAAAATAGGCGATTGCATTTTCACCTCCCCGGGCGTCGCTGCGGAAACTGATGATAAACTTGACATCGGGGGGAAGAAGACGCGGCACCCAGGTGAGATCATCCAGGCCTGAGTTGAGTTGATCGAGCGAGTCGATGACGATAAACAAGGGTCCCTTTGAAGCTGCCTGCGCCAGCAATTCCGGCCAGGCTTGACGCAGATGGACCGGATCGTCAGGAAGATCGCCGCTGATCCTTCCGGCAGAATCCTTCAACTCGAGGAGAAGCGAATTGATCAGATTGATCACTGACGTGGACTGGTCGCTTGCGCCGATAAAGCGATAGAGCAGCGTCCTGTTCTTGCCTGCCGCTGGTTCAGCCCGGAGGCGATCAATCCAGCACGCCAGCAGCATGGACTTTCCCGCCCCGCCTGGCGCAGTAAGGACAAAGGGCCTGCAGGATTCGCCCAGCGCATAGGCATCGAGTACTGCAAAATCACCCTTCCGCTCGATGAAGCCTTCTGCTGCGGCAAACTGAAACTGCTCCTGCTGCGAAAGCTCGACCGCCAATGGGCTTTGGGGCAATACGACGGTCCGGCCTGGGAAGTGCGTCTCGATTGCCACCTGTAAATCAGTCAGCACACGTGCAGGAAAAGATTCATTCCCTGCCCTCAGGTCGCCAAGGCGGCCGGTGGTCAAACGCTCATTATAGCGGCGCGCTTTTTCCTCTTCCTCTGGTCGGTCCGCGACATCCAGCCCTTCCACAGTTACACCGGCCTTCTGCCATTGCCGGCGCCAGCGTTCGACGTTCTCGGGCAATACGGATGGACACCGCAGCGGCATTGCCAGTTCAGGAGAACGTGCTGCGCTGTCCCAGGTGCCGCGGTAAAGCACCACCGGGCGTTGGGTGGCCGGCAGTATCTTTTTTCGAAGCTGCCTTCTCCGGGTCAGAAGAAATCGGCGCGCAGCTGGCTCCGGTTCGGCTATGTCCGTGAAGGTGCGCCAAAGCTGTGTCGGTTCGTGTGGGAGGTGTCGTAAAGAGGCGGGGTGGCGTTGATAGAACAATGCTTGTCCGGAAATGACCTGTTCCGATTGTTCGCTAAAGGGCCGGACGATGGCATGGAGAATTTCAAGTTCAGTAACAGACCGCCCGTCATCAATCGCTTCGGCTAGACCCGGGAAGCTATCAAGGGTTTCGGCAGAGACTTCACGGTGGCTTGGCACCCAGCCGTAACGTTGCCCAAGCAAACAGAGGAAAAATGGCCGGCACTCGTCGATGCGCTGGAGGCAGACTTGAACTACATTCTGATTACGGGTGGCATCCTGTTCCGTCACACCCCAGCGTAAATCGATATCGACCATGCGCAGACGGCGAGCTTCGCACCAATCCGCCAGCTGCGGGAACACCTTCTTCACCAGGACGTCCCGCTCCGCATGCATATCATTGAACGTGCTGCTGATAAAAATATAGACCTTCTCCCACCGGAGGTTTTGAAAAACATCATCTGACCTGCTCTCGTCGATGGAATCCATCTCTACGGCCTAGCTATAGAGGTACATGACTTCATCAAAATGGCTGGCGCTAATCCCGGCGAGCTCAATGGGTGAGAGATTGAAAATATACTCCAGACTCGTTTTTGCTGTCCTGATATCTGTCTTGTTCCAGGGTCCCAGTGCATTGCCCGGCTGGCGTGAAAGCACCTCCTTCGGAGAGAAGAAACTTTGCAGTGTACATTTCCTGCAGTTGAGATGGAAAAAAACAGCATGAGCCGTAGGGTCGATAATAGCTTGTTTTAGAACTTCCAGCGTTTGATTGAGATCCCCCTTTTCAAGCGGAAGACCGCAATTCTTACAGAGAAATTGTCCATGTAAATCATAGATAGGGTAGGTTCCATCGAAGATGATTCCTGGAAATTGCTGTGCCATGTACATCCGGACCTCTTCGACAGGAATCGGGGGAAGAGATGGAATCTGCAAGTCAAAGCTGGCCACAGATCGATCTGAGCAAAATGAAGGTTCGGGTTTTGGCGTGCGCAGTCGTTTGTACCAGGGGAGGTTCTGCCACGCTGCCAGGCGCGGATTCATGGTACCGGCCGGAGCGACCGCAGGCGGCGGCGTGAAGGCTGACGGCTTCATCTGCAGATACCCGCTTTCTGAGATGTCGATGGCGGCTGGAGCAGCCGCCGGTGGTGGTGTGGAGGTTTCTTTTAGAGCCGTTGGAGCTAGGGAGGAGGCGGTCACATCAGAATTGGCGCCCAGCATCCCCATGACAGGGGCGATCATACCATCCACCAATGCTGTCAATCCATGGGCCCGCGCCAGTTGATCCGCTTCCTTCACGATAGGCACACCAGTACCGGGATCTCCCATCTGGCTGTGCAGCAAAGCCTGCATGGTGAGTGCTTTGGCCAGGCCTTCCACATCGCCCAACTCCCGGCAGATGCCGGCGGCTTCCTGCTGCAAAGAGAGGGAGACTGTGTACTCGCCGCGCTGCATTAGAACAATGGCGCGGCCACCAATAGTGTTGGCCAGTTGCTGGCGGTTCGAGCCTTTACGAAGCAGGCGTTCCGCTTCATCGAGCAGTCCTTGAGCTTGTTCAAGGTCATTCTGGGAGATCAGCAGCAACCCGCGATTGCTAAGTGTAATCGCCACGTTTTCTTCACCGCCGAGTTCCCGGGCGAGCGCTTCCGATTGTTCAGCCAACTCAGCCGCATGTTCGGAATCGCCAGCCCAATACAGCAATTTCCCTTGAATGGCGAGGCAGTTGAGTAAACCATTCTGATCGCCCATCTCGCGACAAATTTTCACGTGTTCGGCCACAAGCGGCAGCACGTGCTGGTTGTCACCAATCGCCATCAAAGCTTCGGTCGCACCGGAGAGGGCAGTTTGCAGCATTCGCTTATCATCGGCCTCGCGGAAGTACTGTGCAGCCTCCTCGTACCCTTGAGAGGCTGCCAGCTGATCACCTGAACGGCGTGCCACCCCGGCGAGTTGCATGATGATGACGCCCACTTGCCGCCTGCTATCCAATGGCAGGTTTTTCGCCGCAATGCGGTCGCGGAAAAGTTCGATCACGCCTTGCATGTCACCTGATTTGCCAGCGTTTATCGCCTGGTTTTTCAGAGACTGATAGAGAGCCTCCGTCGTTACTTCAGAATTATCATTCATTTGTCATCTCCTATCCGCCTGAGCGATTTAGAATAGCGGAATTTATTACCCAAACCGGCCTTGTTAAGCAACATAAGTAAAGGCTAAATGCCGAAGTTTGCGCCACTGGCAAGAGTTTTTTGAGATGTTGACGAAATAGGAGGTGGGCGCTCGGACAGAAGGGGCGTGCGTCAAATTATGAATTTCTTCAGGATGCCCTTAAATCAAAGTAGCGATTTAGCTGTCGAAATGCAAGCGCTAATAAAAAATTCTAGTCTAAGCCCCTTGTCTGTGAAGAATCGAGCCGTCACTCTGATCCTCGGCATCAAATCCCTCGAAGGCGTTTCTCGGGCGCAGCAGCGGGAAGGGAACAATTGGTCGATGGCCTCGATCTCCAGAAGCAAGGGAAGAGGAGCGGCGGGATGGCCCGCCTGCATTTCCCGCATAAAAATGCACGTGGGCAGGGACGATGCGTTGAAATCAACCTCATACTGGGAGGAACCCTGCCTTTATTCTACGGAGGTGACGGTGAACCGGGCTGCATGATGAAAATAGTGGGACGAAGATCATTGGGCACGGTGCCGGCCGTTTTTAATTCTCGCCAGTGCTCCATTGATAGCGAATAGGAATAAATCACAACACCGTTTGGTACACGGGCATCCAGAGGGCCTATCTGAATTTGCCAACTGGTTACATTCAGCTTTTCAATGCATCCAATGACCATAACCCCGATGGGGGGCACCTTTCGCGCAAAATAATGGTTCGCACCTGAAGATACCGCCTGATCTCCCTTGTACACCTGTGGCCAGGCCTTGAAGCTGTGCGCGTTTTCTCGAGCAGCGTATCGGCAAGACGCCGGCATAGATTCTGGAGTATGCCGTTCCCGAGGTATCACCGTTAGGTGAAAGTGATGGCTCTACAATGCACTGGCTGCCAAATTCCGGGACCATCACTTCAACGGGCGAAAGCTCCAGGAAATGAATGCCCACGGCCGCCTCCGTCAACCTGGTTGAAGTATTCAAAATGGCATCTGTTTCATCCCGAACCATGACCGCAATTTTGCCGGCCTGTGCAGACTGGTGGAGATAGTCGATATGCACCTGCACGCTCACCCTGGATTGGGGCGCCCAGGAGGCGGATCGATGAACGTTCTTGGGCCTTCTCCGGGCGAGCGAATGTTCAGGTCTGAATCCGTTCGCACATAGAACAGTCGACGGCGATCTCCTTGTCAGAGGCGAATCAGCATCTCCTTAATCGCCATGATGATTTCATCGTATCAAATCCCTCCGAAAAAATCAATTCTGTGCCTGTTGTCATCCCAAGATTTTCTGAATTGAATTATCCAGCCAGATGGGCTATCTTAGGCGCCCAGAAAGAATTTCGGATGAATTCAGGAGTGTTCTATGTTTAATAATAACATTTATTTTAACCTCCTCCTTCTGATTATTTCTTCTGAGGTCTCCGCGCAGGACTTTTCTGCCGGCGGCATGGCCGGTTTCTCTCAGGGACCCGGTGCTGAAGCGCAAATCAGCGCCTCCGGTTTTGCTCAGGGATTCCCGTTTGTGCTTCGATTCACAATCGGCTTTTTCACGCTTGATCCCGGAAATCCGCAAGCGGCCCGCGAGATTTTCATCAACGACGCTACCAATGGTGTACCGGAAGAAAACGGCCATTTCTGGAGCTTTCGGCTTGATTTCATGTATCCCGTAAAATAGTTCGGCTGGAACCGATGCTATTTATATGGTGGACCGCGGCGCTCTTATTTCACCGGCAATTTTAAATTTGTCGGCGGCAACGAGGACTTGGACGTCAGATGCAAATCCTGGGGCGCCGGCTTGGAATTGGAGGAACTTTATGCCATCAATCCGGCGCTGGATTTATCGCTCACTGCCGGCCTGGCTTATTATCCCAAAAGCACCCTTTCAGGGCATGACACGGAGTTCTAGCCGGATGGAGAGAGCGCAAATGGCCGCAAAGGTTTTGGCTATCAGGATGCGGACAAAGCTGTCAATCAACCCTAGCGGGTGACACGCTTGCTCATCGGCGCGACGGTCAGGTTGTAGGGAACAATAAAAAGGAGCCGGCCGCCTCCAGTGACAAGTAGAGGTTCCGACGGCGAGATGGGTGCAACTTACAGCTATTCGAAGCGCGTCTGCATTTCGAGTCCTTTCCTGGTTTCTACGCAAGTTGATCCCGCAGCCATCTCACTTACTACCTGCTTTTAATACATCGGCTTTATTTGCAGAGCCGGACCGAAATTGATTTTCAGGGCGATATCTTTGACGCAGAAATCTGCACTTTGTTTGAACTGGCGCGGAGCGATCATTCTCTTCGCACCCTCCTCTTAGCTCTTCGCCGCCATAACGGCTACTCCGGGGAATTTGGAGGTCACCATCTCCGGAGGACACTGCAGTTCAAGAGATCTTTCAGTCATTCTCGCCAGCGAACCGGCACCCGTAAAATTGTCGTCATCATAGGGGACGCCCCTGTGCACGACTGTGACTTTTTGCCCCGGCTCTTATGGCGGTGATCCTGGACGGGATGAGGTGATGGGCACCGCCGATGATCTCGATTTTCAAACAATCGTCGCCGAACTGGCAGCAGTGGGAATCCAGGTGGTATCGATCGACAGCAGTCCACGGATTGAAGACGCCGTCAAGAACTTCACCTACATGGCAACGCAAACCAACGGCAAGTACTTCGTGGCTTCGGACGCCATTGAAATTCCTCCGGCGATTATCTCGCTGATCGGGGAGATTTTCGCCATCATCGCTTGGCTGGATCTCGAGGTCTATGATACAGCCACGGCATCCATCTCTTCAACGCCAATCCGGTCACAGAATACTGGATCCCGGGCAAACACGACGTATAGCTGGGCGTCACGAACTGCGGCGATGCGGACGTCCTGTTGCGCTGGAATTGTGACCGGTTATTCGTTCTGGTCTATGGACCCACTGGATACACCCTGTTGGAAGTGAAAGAGGCCTCCACCGCCTATGTGGATGAACCCTGGACGAACGGCATCGACGGGGATATCTGGGGATGGAAAGGCACAGATACCGTAAGCACCACCCTTACGCCCTATGCCGAAGAAACGGATCTTGTCGCAGCTGTCCCTAAGGGTTATCTCCTTAACCAGAATCATCCCTATCCCTTCAATCCGGTCACCACAATCAGTTATCAACTTCCTGAAGAATCACGGGTGAGTATAAAAATCTACAACGCCCTGGGGCGGAAGGGGCCAAGCTTATCGAAGGCTTGATGGAAGCGGGGATGCACTCGGTGACCTAGAATACCGCGGAGGCGCCTGCTGGTGTCTACCTCTGCCGGCTGACGTCAGGATCCTTCAGCAAGATGACCCGTATGCTGCTGCTCAAATAAACCCAAATAGCTTGCAGTGTTAGCGGGGCAAACGGGCATTCTCTCCACACCGCTCTCACTCAAAGGGGCTGAGTGGATTCGCTCGGCCCCTTTCTTCTCAGTCCTGGCGGATTCTGCTCTGCTACTTCACCATGGTGCCTGGGGATGCTGTTGCGAGGCCCGAATCCGCCACCCACGCCTCTCACAGGTGTCGGCGGCGGGAAAGCCAGTTCGCCGTGAAGAGGGCCGCAACGAGAAATAACGGTCCGGAAATAGCTAGCCAGGCGCTCCACCAGAATTTACGCCAGGTCATGCCTATATAAAGGATGCCCAACAGGGCAAATAAGACAGAGCCGATCCATTCCCAGCGCCAGGCGAGTACGAGAAGCAAGGCGACAATCAGGACCGGGATCTGATGAATGAAAAAAACAGCAGGTTCTCGAACCAAGGCCGCCCCGGCTGAAACGCGTCGAAACTGAACAAGCTGAGGAAAAGGGCCATGGCGATACCCGCAATTCTTGGAGCCCAATAGAGCAGACGCAGAATGTTGTTTTGCATCTTCATCTCGTTTGACTGATGCATACCGTATCCAGCCCCAACCCGGTTCGCTCTGGGCATCAGGCCTGGCGCGACCTCCTATTGCGCCCTCTGAACCTCTTCAATAAAACGCTCCATTTTACGAATATCCAGATGGCCATCGGTTCTCACCCCGCTGCAGACGTCAACCGCAAAGGGTTCGACGGTCTCAATGGCCTCCCGCACATTCTCCGGCGTCAATCCCCCGGCAAGAAAAACCGGACAGTGAACTTGCATCCGGATTTGCCGACTGAGCCGCCAGTCATGTACTCGCCCGGTGCCCCCCAATTCTTTAACCCGCAGGCCGGGATTCCCGCTGTCGAGCAGCAAAGCATCGACTGATTCCGAAATCTTAATCGCCTCTGCCACAGAGGCCGCATCCATCACATGAATGACCTGGACGATCTTGATGGCCGGTAACGCCATCTTCAGCCCGGCATGAGTTCCCTTGATCAGGGTATCGACGATCTGGATGGTAGTAGTTTGCGTCCGTTGATGATGCCGGATGATGGCATCTGTTGCGCTCTCACTCGTTAACAGGAAAGTGGCAATCGGCGGGGGCAAAGCCGCCGCGATCTCACGAATCAGATCATCCTCGATAGGGCCCGGTCCGCTGGGCATTTTGCCAACTAGGCCAATAGCGGAAGCGCCAGAGCCGATGGCCATTCGGGCTTCGGCTATACTTTGAATGCAGCAGATCTTGATCCGGGTCATTCCTCTCCTCCGCTTGCGGCTGGCTCCTGCAGCTTGCTTATGTCTCAACATAGCCTATTTCGCCTTGAATAAAAAGAAAAATAGCCAAGATCACTGTATTCAAAAGTATGGCAGGCGGAGGAGAAACCATCATACAGTTTGCCACCCGGCGTGGAGTGAAATTTGCGGCATTAGCGGGCAATATCCTATGGCTTGCTTGTGGTCTGGCTGATTGTGACCCGCTATCCCTCGCATCCAAAGTAGGAAGGCCTGGTTGCCTACCTTATTGTGATGGTAGTAATACCCCTTATCAATGCGGTGGCCATCTATTCCGGCTGGCGATCGGCAAAAGCCTGGTTCAAATCCGTCCCACCATGTGGTGGTGACTTGGCAATACCGCAATACCCGGCAGAAACTTTTTTGCCGATTGCAGATTAATTTGTGTATGGAAAACGGAAAAATGCTACTTTTCCAATGAGGTTCCGCCGGTGTAGAAAAGTTTATTTTTGCAGTACGACTTTTTGTGTTTGTATCCTATCCTCTAGATGTAACCGGATCACATACTCCCCGCTTGCGAGCCCTGTCGTCTCCCACCGCACCGTATGTTCGCCTGCATTGCGATAGCCGTCGGCCAGGGTAGCGACCTTTTGGCCGCGTATATTGAAAACCTCCATAGTGACCGAACCTGCCTTAGGCAGCTCAAACCGCACCGTCGTGATTGCATTGAAGGGATTGGGGTAAGCGGGGTAGAGGATGAAGCGATCGGGTTGATCGCTCCGCGCCGCTATTCCCGTATTGACCTCGGTCAGATAGGCCGTATAAATGCCGTTACCGTGGCTAGCTACAGCGATATAACCGTCCGATTGGCGGACGTCGATCATATCTATCACGATGTTACCGATACTCCCGGCGCCTTCCTGCACCCAGACGGTATTCATGCCATCGAGCTTGATAGTGGAGAACAGGCCGACACTGGTGCCGGCCAGATAGACCGGCTGCTCCTTGACATAGAGTGTCGCCAGCCAGCGTACAGACGGACCGCTGCCAGACCCGTCAGGTTTTTCCTCGAGGTTACCGGCGACCGGGATCCAGTTGTCGCCGCCGTCCTCAGAGTAGTAGATGCTCATCGTCTCATAATTGGGGAATACAGCCAATACTTTATCGATATTCCTCGGATCGACAGCCAGGCAATGTACATAACGGTGGCCATACCACTGGATGCCATTGCCAGCCACCTCGACAGGGATGGGCTGGCCATCGTGGGGATTATCCAGGCGATAAATTCGTCCGACAAACGTGCCATAGTACAGCCGCCGCGGCTCCGCCGGTGACATCCCCAGAGCGGAGATATGGAATTCAGGCTGAACATTCTCTAGTTTGTTCCAGTTGATGGTGGTGGGCGTCCCCGGGAACACCTCGGGGATGGCGGTCAGATCAGAGTTGCGCCACAGTTCTCGTTGGGAGGGAAGATACATGATCCGGGTGTCGTGGGGATCGAGGAGAAAAGGATTCATCCACAAGCCCATCCCGATGGCCGAGGCTGGCGTGATTACCGTCCAATGATGGATGCCGTCAATGAATTCGTTGCGGTAAAATCCGAACGAGGCCGCCTCGCCGGTATACAAGTACTGTCCCCCATCGCTGATGGCGCAGAAACCGCCATCCATCGCCCCCGGGAAGATCCCCGTCCACGGCAGAGATGAGTCGGTCGCCGCGGTGAAGAGGAAGGAGTTGTCCTGGGTTCCCCCCAGAACCAGTTCACTGTATGGTGTAGCATGATCGATGGCGACGCTGTAGAACTGGGCGGTTACATAGCCGTTATTCAGGGAACGCCATGAGATACGATCGTCGCCATAGACGGGATCCTGGACCGTCACGGCAGTATTATCATCGGTACGAAAAAGCCCGCCGTCATTCCCAACGATCATCGCCTTGGGATTGCCAGGGAGGAATGCGATCGTGTGCTGATCGACGTGGAAATCACTGAAACTGCCGATCACCTCCCAGGTCGATCCACCATCCCGGCTGCGGTACAGGCCAACCGTGCCCATAAAAAGGGTCTTTTCATCATCCGGTTTGACGTGCAACATCATCATATTGGCGCCATAGGTTGTCATCTGGGCATGATGGGGCAGATTCCCGGTTAGATCGCTCCAGCCCTCCCTTTCCGTATATTTTTTTAAGGTTTGCTTCAGATTCGCGACTTCAGTGAGGAAATAGACTGTTTTTTCGTTGGATGAAGGTATAGCGATCACCGTCCGGGTGGTTGTGTCTGGCCAGTCCGGCGGTGAAAAATCCTCCCAAGTCAGGCCATCGGCCGACCGGTAGAGGCCAGTGCTCGGCCCTGCGCCATCGATAGCAGCATAGAAAAAGCCCTGACTGGTTATGGCGGCATCGCTGCTGGGATAATTGGGACCGAAATCGAGAACATGTTGCCAGGATGCCCCGCCGTCGCTGCTGACAAAGATGCCGCTTGAAGTGGCTGCTAGCACGCCCTCTTCATTGAAGGTAAGCACCTTGTAGATAAAATCAAAGTTGTCGGTCTTTTGCGCCGTGCCGGAGACCGTGGCAGGCAACAGCGACCATGTGGAACCGCTGTCTGTGGATTTGAATATCCCGTCTCCGCGATCGAACGCGGTCGTTCCCAAAGGCCCTGCAGCGCTGCTTCCTCTACCGCCGGAATACTCGCCTGTTCCATAGTACCAGATATTTTCTTTGCCCGGTCTTTTATTTTGCGCGATACAGGAGACACTTTGCAGCTGGTCCGGTGCGGTGGTCTTGCGCCAGGTTTTTCCGGCATCGATGGATTTCCACATGCCGCTGGAGGTGCAGCCGGCGAGAATGAGATTCTCGTTCTTGATATCAATGGCCAGCGCTTTGGTACGCCCGCCGATGTTGGCAGGTCCGCGGTTGGACCAATGCAGCACCTGGGACAAACGCCCCAGCCGGCGATTTTCTTCTGCCAACCGATGGATGAAGGCATTCTGCCGAATGCCGATATCCTTCGGGATGGTGTTGGTCTGCGGACTGCTCAACAGCATCCACTCATAGCGGCTGCGTGCGGAGGGGTCCTCCTCGCTCCCCTCGGCAGCGGCTCTTTTCCCGACAGCCGGCTGGCTGCTGATATGATGATCCCGCCGGGTGAGAAAGAAACCTGCAAGCAGGATCAGGATCATTCCAATCAGCACAACAGTTCTTTTCATGACAGCGCTCCTTTCAAAAAGTCACCCAGCGTTAAGCATCGTTTGAAATCTTTTTTAAATGACCTAGCAATTCATTACTTTCTCTATTAAGAAAATAATGTAAATGAAGAGAAAAAACAAGATGCCGCAAGGAAATACTTCAGCTGCATTGGCAAAATATATCGCAAAACGCCAGCAACCTCTGATGCAACGGGCATTCCGGTTCGCTCCTTCACGTTCCAGGATGAATGCCTGCATACCATTCCGGATCTGTATTGCCGTGTTTTTATTGTTCCTCTCCGCACCGGCGCAAATACTTACGATTCGCGATCATGTTTCAGGATACCCGCTGGAGCGCGCGTTGGTGGCAAGCATCCACGGCCATACCGCCACCACGACCGATGCGGAGGGACGAGCGGATCTTACCGCGTTCGACCATTCCGACACCATCCGCGTGGAGCTCATCGGATACCATCCGGCAAGACTTGCCTATCTCCAGCTGGAACGATTGCGCTTTGCCCTTTATCTGGAGAGGATGCCCCTCCACATCGGCGATGTGGTAGTCTCTGCCACGCGCTGGCTCTTGCGGGAGCGGGATATACCACATCGATCCGTTCAGATCCGCGCTGAACAGATTCAGCTTATAAATCCCCAAACTGCAGCGGATCTCGTCGCGTTCTCCTCTGAGGTATCTGTGCAGAAAAGCCAGCTGGCTGGCGGCAGTCCGATGTTGCGCGGCTTCGCCACCAACCGCGTGCTCATAGCCGTGGACGGCATTCGCATGAATACGGCTATTTTCCGCACCGGCAACGTCCAGAATATCATCTCTCTCGATCCTCTCACGACTGAGCGTACCGAAGTATTATTCGGTCCCGGTGCAGTGATGTACGGCAGCGATGCCATTGGCGGAGTGATGTGTTTCCAGACACTCGTGCCTCGTCTGTCTCATGACGCCCGCCCCCTTTTCTCCGGCCATGCCGTTGTCCGCACTTCTTCCGCGAATCGCGAGAAAACCGGGCATCTCGATCTCTATCGAGGATGGCAAAAGTGGGGATGGGTATCCAGTGCGACCTGGTCGGATTACGGCGACCTCACCATGGGCAGCCATGGCCCCGCGGCTTTTCTGCGCACACGCTACGTACAGCGCATCGACGGCCTCGACAGCCTAATCACGAATCCCGATCCAAAAAAGCAGGTCCCCAGCGGTTACAGCCAGCTGAACCTGTTGCAGAAAATCCGCTGGCGTCCCGGCGATGCCTGGGATGCCACCTATGCCTTTCACTATTCGGCCACCTCGGATTATCCGCGCTATGACCGTTTGCTGCGTCCGCGCGGCAAACTCCTCCGTTCCGCGCAGTGGTATTATGGCCCTCAGATCTGGATGCAGCAGGCCTTGGTTGTTGCGAATAGGCGCGGAAATGCCTTATGGGATGAAGCGAAATTGATCCTGGCCTATCAATATTTCAGGGAGAGCCGGAATGACCGCGACTATCGCAGCCCGCTTCTGCTCCACCGCACAGAACGGGTGGATGCTTTCTCTGCCAATATCGACCTGATCAAAGCGCTCCTGCCGGTGCACAGCATATCCGGCGGCGCTGAACTGCTGTACAACCGCATCGGATCGACCGGCGAAAACGAGAATATCATCACGGCAATCCGAACTCCAGGTCCCAGCCGCTATCCCGACGGCGCCAGTTGGAGCGCCCTCGCGCTCTATGCCCATTACCGCTGGATTCCCGACAGCACCTTTACCGTCCAGGCCGGACTGCGCTGCTCCCTGGTCGGACTTGATGCCCGCTTTGATACCACGTTTTACAAATTCCCCTTCACTTCAACCAGCATGCTCAATGCCGCAGTGAACGGCAGCCTTGGCGGCGTCTATTCCCCTGCATCCGCACTGCAGATCAAAGTGGCGTTGTCGACTGGTTTCCGGGCGCCCAATATCGATGATGTGGGTAAAGTTTTCGACTCATCCCCCGGTTATGTCGTCGTGCCGAATCCCGCTTTGAAACCCGAGTATGCCTGGAATGCCGAGTTGGGGGCGACGCTCACCTGTTCGGAGGCGATCAAACTGGATGCAACCGCTTTTTATACTGTTCTACAAGATGCCATGGTAAGGAGAAACTTTACCCTGAACGGCCGCGACAGCGTGATGTATGACGGCGAAATGAGCAGGATTCAAGCCATCCAGAATGCTGCTGAGGCAAATGTGCGCGGCATGCAGGCCAGCGTGGAAGTGCAACTGCCGGCCGGATTCGGGCTCAACGCACATCTCACCATCATGCGCGGCACCGAGGAGATGGACGATGGCAATCTGGGCACGCTGCGCCATGCTCCCCCGCCTTTCGGCGCCCTGCATTTGACCTGCAAACGGCATCGCCTGGAGATGGATGGCTATATGGATTACAGCGACGGAGTGAATGCGGCGGACCTGGCACCGGGATTGGAGGGGATGGATTATCTTTTCGCACGCGATGCAAGGGGTAGACCGTATGTTCCTTCATGGTATACATTTAACCTCAAGGTGCGACTGATGATTTCGCATGTTTTCAGCATCATGACGGGGGTGGAGAATATTACCGATCAGCGGTACCGGACCTACGCTTCAGGAATAACCGCCTCGGGCCGCAACTATACCGTTGCGATAAGCGCAGCCTTTTGAAAACAGCACCAGTTGGAGATGAGGCGATAATTCCCCTGATGCTGTCTGAAATACCGAGGCGATAAGGAACTTCCGGTTCGTTCACTTGATCAACAGCATCTTGAGCGTCCAGGTCTTGGTACCGGCACTCAGTCGCATAAAATTGACAGCGTTTGAGATCTCCTGCGCGTTCCAGATCAGCTGGTGGATACCAGCATTCTGCATTTTCTTGTCCAGAATGACCACCTCGCGTTCGCGCAGATCATAGATAGCCAGTTTTCCCTGGCACTCTTCCGGGAGGGCATAGCGGATGAACATTGCGTTGTGGGAGGGATTGGGACACTTCTGCTCAAGTGTATACTCCTCCGGCAGAACGGCCACCTCAACGGCCGTCTCACCCGCCAGTCTGGCGCCCTGGTGGTTCCGCTCGTTCACCTTGAACTCCAACGGCTGACGCCAGCCACCCCAGTTAGGCTCATTTCACCAAAGTGGATATGGATCGATGTACAGAGGCATGGCGTGAGATGGTATTTGATCTGCTGCTGCGTGAGGAAAAGATCGATATGGAGGTGGTGCGATCGACGCGGGGATGGTTGCACTCGGGATTCAGCATCGATAATTTGGTACAGATTGGGTCAGAGGATGAAGAAGGCATGAAGCGTCTGGTCTCCTATGTATCGCGCTGTCCCTTTTCGCTGGTGCGGATGATCAAGGTCACGAGAGATGGTCAGGTGATTTACCGGGCGGGGAAGAGTGGGTGCGTACGGTTTCCGCGGCCCGGAGATGAGCGGCTGCGGGAAGGGGTATCGCGCAATTTTCAGGTATTTGAACATATTAATCTTTATCTTGCATAACTCCATAATTTAATTATATTGCCAATAGGCCCGCTTCACTTCCTACTACTCTAACGCCGCCTTTGAACACTTCTACCCCCGATCATTCCAGATCGACAAAAAAAGAAACGATATTTTTAGGTAAATAGCAGAAAACCGCATAATCAATTGTTCCGCTTTCACTTACATTCCGGCGGAATCGTGGCGCTGAGCATCGAGTGCCTGCGCCTTCTCAAGCCCGGGCGGAACCAGGCACTTGAGCAGATACGCCGCCTTCGGGGGCTACTGCTCAGCGCCGCGATTGGTCTCATAGAAATAAAGTACTTTGTAAAAACAAACAGTTAATTGGGGAGGTTTGTTATGAAAACTAAAATGAAATTAGTGACGTCTCATTATTATTTGCATCGTCTTTAATTTGGGCTGCAAATTCGTTTTCGCACAAACCGACTTTTGGCAACAAACAAACGGACCATATGGGGGTTCAATTTGGTCTCTTGCCGTCAATTCGAGCGGGTAAATCTTCGCCGCGACTTATGGCGATGGGATTTTTCGAAGTGTGCAATCAACGACGTATGTGAAAAAAAACACACAAAGGTGCCGTTAGCTTTTGAGCTGAAACAAAATTATCCGAATCCATTTAATCCAATAACCACTATTGAATATCGACTGCCTAAAAAAACTCATGTCATAATAATAGTCCTGAATATAAAGGGCGAGTTAATTTTAATCTTAATAAACGAGGAACAATCATCCGGGCTTTATCAGGTAAACTGGTATGCCTGTGACAAGCACAACAATCCTGTTGCAAGAGGGATATATTTTTATTGCTTGCAAACTTCAGGCTTTTCGTATTCAAAAACAATGGTTTTCGTCAAGTAATCGGCTGACGATTATGCGTTCACACCCGACGCGCTAGTGTGGGTGTGCAACGCGGGGCTTGACTAGGCAACCGAGAAGCGGCATTCTTCGGACAGCACTTGTTCGCTCGCGCAAGCGCTTGTGAAATTAAGAGTTCAGTGCGAAATTTTCGTGGCGATTTTGTCCCTCGATAGCATTTGATAGAATGCTTTTATTCCAAATGTGGCATAGGGGCCACTGCTTTTGAATACCGCACCTTTCTGGAAAGGCGCAACCGAGCGCCTGATCAATCCTTCTCACCTATCGGGCGCTTTTTATTCCCGTCGGTAACTTCCCAGTTATCAATTTTACTGCATCCGCTTCGACAATCAGCAGTTCCCACATTTTTCCGACGTCCATCTAATACCCCTTATTTCTATTCATTTCATTTTCATCGATGATTGCCAACTGGTAGTCCATGGGAAAATATCTGGATATAGTGAGTCGAAAACGTCCACTTCAATTCTCTATTTGACATGATTGGTTTGAACAGTTAATGGACAAATTCAATGGCAGATCACTGCTACTCGTGTGCGGGCGCTAGCCACTTTGCTGCGGTTCAACAGAACAGGCAGTGATCGAAAGAATTGAGTTTTTTCTTGTTTCGTGTTGTTTTTTACTGTATACTTAATTGAATATCATATAGCTTATCTGTATATAGCTATAAATGGTCCGCAAAGGCATGGTGCATTTATCCACTGGATAAATGCATAATGCCTTTTTTATTTTCTTTTCCACTGGAATCGTATGGAAGATCAAATCATTATTTCATGGAAGGAGTGTTCTAATGAAACGACTGTCCCTGATGAAATGGATGACCATACTGTTATTCACTTCAAACCACCTGCTGGCACAGTGGATTCAAACCGCCGGTCCTAAAGGCGGTGAAGTAAAATGTCTCGCTTCTGTTGATTCGATTCTTTTTGCAGGAACTGAAGATGGTGTTTTCCGCTCTATAGATAACGGTGCAAGCTGGAACCCGACCGGCCTAGAGAACATTGTATATTCTCTGGCTGTCAAATCCGACGACGAATCCAGCTTGAACCTCTTTGCAGGCACTTATAATGGTGGCGTGTTTCTATCGACCGATAATGGCGACAATTGGAATCAAATGAATTTCGGACTTTTAAACCATTACGTCAATTGTCTTGCCGCGAGTGACTCCAATATTTTTGCAGGAACAAAAGATGGCGTTTTCCGCTCGCCGAGTAACGGCACCTACTGGATTCCAGCCAGTAGTGGACTTGGCAGCAAATCCATTAGATCACTCAATATTTATGGAAAAAATCTGTATGCCGGTACGGATTCGGGATTATTCATTTCTACCGATAATGGCGCCAACTGGACTTCAGCCGGGCTGAAAGGCGAGGCCGTCAATGCTTTTACCATCAATGGCTCATATTTCTTTGCTGGTACGGATACCAGCGGCGTTTTGATTTCAGCGGATAACGGGGTAAATTGGCAAATGATCAGTATTCCTGATATGAGCAAAAGAGTCTTTTCCCTTGCGGTTATGAATAATTCGCTCTATGCGGGAACAGGTATGGGGATATATCGTACGCCCAGCAACGGTGCCTACTGGATTCCCTCCAACACTGGACTGGGCAATCAACCTGCTTATACGCTTTATATCAGAGGAACCGACCTGTTTGCAGGAACAATGGGTGGTGTGTTTCGCTCTACAAATAGTGGAGATAACTGGACTGATATTAATACCGGTCTGATAACGACTAAAGTTCACTCTCTCATCAGTAGTGGCACAGATCTTTATGCCGGCGTATGGGGCGGAATATTTCAATCACATGACAACGGCAATACCTGGACGGCTCTCAGCAGGGGCAGCGCTTGTTTTTCCCTTCTCCTGAGCGAAACTAAACTCTATGCAGGAGGCGGAAATCATGTGGGGTGTTATGATCTGGTCAAAGGCAACTGGGAATGGGTCCCGGTAGGTATGGGATGGATCAGGGCACTGGCGACCAACGGAACAACATTATTTGCTGGATCGGAAGGCTCTGGAGTATTTCGTATCATACATCACGCGCCTGGCTGGTGGACTATAACCAAAACCAATATGCAGGATACCATGGTTTTTGCGCTCGCTGTCAAGGATTCGTTTATTTTTGCGGGGACTGGAGGGGGTGTGTTTCGTTCATCAAATAATGGTGCTACCTGGAGTGATGTAAATAACGGTCTAACAAACCTTTCAGTTGCTGCTCTGGCTGTCAATGGCGCCAAGCTTTTTGCAGGAACAGCTGGTGGAGGTGTGTTTCTAACAACCAATGATGGAGCTAGCTGGACTCCTGTAAATGATGGCCTATCGGGACTGGCTCTGGATATCTTGTCTTTTGTATTTAGCGAAAACAATCTTTTTATCGGAACCTGGCAAGGAGGCGTCTATGTTTTAAAAGAAAATGCAACCAGTTGGACTGCCATAAATACTGGTTTGATGCATTCGATGACACAACCATCCTCAGTAGTTCATGGTTTGGCCATTGCAGGTACTGACCTTTATGCCGGGACCCGTGGTGCTGGGGTTTGGCATCGGCCTCTTTCTGAAACAATCACTTCAGGTGGCAGCATTTCAAGAGAACAGTTAATGATTTATTCTTTAGAGCAGAACTATCCCAATCCCTTCAATCCCAGCACTACTATCGAATTTGTACTCCCCAAATCAGATTTCGTCATGCTCAAGGTCTTTAACTTGTTGGGCGAAGAAGTCGCCACGCTGGTTTCTGAACAACGGGCAGCGGGAATTCATCGCCATAACTGGGATGCCAGTGGACTGGCAAACGGGATCTACCTGTACAGGCTGGAAGCAGGGGAGTTTGTGCAAAGCAAAAAGCTCGTTCTAATGCGATAAATATCAGGCTTGCTTTGCCTACAAAACTGCTCAACGAACCAGATACTTGAGTTTCGTGGCGCTTTTCTCCCTTGACAGGATCTGTTTAAATGCTTTTTCCCCTAATGTGGAATAGGGCCACTGCTTTCTAATACCGCTCCTTTCTGGAAAGGTGCCCATATGCGCTCGATCACACCCTTCCGATCGGGCGCTTTTAAATTGGTCGCCGCTGAAAAACCCTTAATTGTAAGAAAAATGTAGATTCGAAGTTGATATGCCCAAAAATGAGAGATATATTGCGGCCAGTCGTTGGACCAGCTGCCAGATTTTTTCTGGCAAAAAGAAAACTGCCAGCAGTTTTCTCAAGTTGTATCCACAGGCGCACATGACAGCGTTGATCTGGTCGCCGTCTCTACCCTTGAGGTAGTTCCTTGACATTCTGTGATCAGATTTCAAGTGGCCAAAGACAGGCTCGATGGCAGATCTTCTTTTGAACCAGTAACGGATCGCTCGAGTTTTCCGTTTCATGTGCCGCCGATCGACGATGTGAACCAGTGTTTCTTTCGGGTCCACCGCATGCCCGCGATAGCCGCGATCGACATAGGCTTCAGCAGGCTGCCAGCCGGTGTACCGTTTGGTCTCTGACAGACAGGCCGGCAGGGTATGGCCGTCGAAGGGATTATCGTGAAACGCCTGAACGCCAACAATCCAGTTGTCCCGGCTGGTGGTAACCAGACCGACTTTGTTGCCGAACTCGTAACGCTTGTGAACCTTCCCTTTGGCAATGCACTCCACCTCAGGGGCATGAACACTGTAGAGTTTGTGTGAATCGTTCTTTTCTTGCAGCAAGAGCTTCTCAGCTCTTTTCAATAGCTCAGCCAACGGCTCATCCGGATTATTGATTTTTCGAAGGATATCTCGATAAACCCGTCCCAGCATGGTCTTTAATCGTTTGGTTTCCCGACGAGCCCGGCGATACTGTTTGGCGTGTGAGTAATGCCCTTGTTTGGAGAGAGCTCGTTTGGCGAGGCGACGGTAGTTTTGCCGTAGGACGATCTCCCGTGACTCGGCCGCCCGAACCAGCGCTTCACGCATCTTGTAGTAGAGCCGGGCATCGGTCGGGAAGGCGATCGCCTTTTCCTGAACCGTGGTGTCGACATTGACCTTGTTCAGATGGCTGCGGGTAAGATGGCCACCCCGCTTGGCAGTATCGATCACTTGCTCAAAGAGCTTTTCTGCACCACCGGTGCCAAGGCGTTTCCGGAATCTGGTCATGCTGCTGGAATCGATCGGAAGCTCGTGTTGAAAGTACTCAAAACCACAAAAGAATTGCCAGTAGGGATTCTCCAGAAAGCGATCCAGAACCGATTCATCGCTTTCATTGAAGGCATATTTCAGATAGTGCAGGCCAACCATCAACCGGGTTGGACAGCCTGGTCTGCCGGTCTTGTCGTCATAGGACTGACCAAAGACTTCATCGAAAACTGACCAGTCAATCTTGTTGGCCAAGACATAAAGCTGATGAGAATGATCGAGTATCTGATCCAGTCTGGCGCGGAAGAGATCGGGTGTTTCGAAGTGCTTTTTGGGCTTCATAAATCACCGGATTTTGAGGTCCTTTTCTCAATTTCTGGCAATTTATGAAGCTAAATCGAATTTTCAAAGTCAATATTTATAATCTGTTAAAATATTTTTCAACGGCGACTAAATACCCTCGGCTTCCTGGTTGAAGTATTTTGAATTCTGCCGACTAACCCCTCCTGGGGTCATATGATACTTATCTAAGAAACAATAGCTTTTTCGTTTCAACGAATGTTCCTGCCTTCATCCGACAATAGTATATTCCGCTCGCGACATAAGATCCGTCCTCGTTTTTACCATTCCATGCTGCTTGATGATGACCTGCTGATTCGGTTGCGTCGACCAATATACGAACCTCCTGTCCAAGCATATCATAGATTGCCAGTTTGATATGAATACTTTTGGGTAAAGAGTAGTTGATAGTCGTGATCGGATTAAAAGGATTTGGATAATTCTGCTCCAATTTAAATTCATTCAATTCAGCTTCTTTTTGTGCGATTGCCGTTGGTCGTTGTGCGAGTTCATAGATACCTACATATGACTGCCCCAGTTTATATCCCCAATCTATCACATAAGACACATATAGGAAATTTTTATGCAACATTAACCATGGACTATGAGCTCGTTTATTAACTTCCGGCGTTGTGACGGTAATGTCATCCAGGGAATTCCAGTATTTATCAAAAGAGGCCAGACGTATACATGATTCTTCGCCCAGACTGCGGTGGGTGTAATCAATATAAGCAACATAAAATCGATTACTGTCCGCGGCTATACCTGCTGGGAAACGCCCTGGTTTATCAAAAGTTTTCTGCTCAATGCAGTTCCATTCCTTGTCAAACTTAAGCAATTGTATGTTTCCATTGAAAGATGTAGCTGCAAACATTATAATATCTCCCTCTTCAGTCTGGAACATCGATACTTTCGGGCAGTGAGAGGGATAGTGCGGCGGCTCAAGGATCATCTTGCCTTGAGGTACAAGATCTGTTGTAAAGAAATGATGATGTGAACCTTTTCCCAAGAGACTTGCGGGATCGCCATTAACATAGTACTCGCCCGAAATATCCAATAGTCCGTTGACGTAGGAAATCGTCGGGCTATTGTTAGCTTCAAGGAGAGTCGAGTTAGGCACAGAAAGCGGGATATCGATGCTGTTCAATTTGATCCAGCTGCTGGTATCAAATTTTTCAAGCCGCCATCCGATCCACTGAGGCTCTCCTGTTGCGGGCGCAGCGGGTCCTTCAACCATACTTACTAAATAAAGATAGTTCCCGATCACTTGTGAGGCAACATCGGCCAACGCTCCATTCAGAGGCCACGCCCGTCCAGTAGGCTGCATGGTCGTGAAATACTCCTTTGCGATTGTTGCTTTGCCTATATAGCCCCCTTCCGGTTTGTCAAGGAATGTTGAGGCAATTACAATAATGCGATCTGTCTGCGGAAGGTAATGGATATTACAAAAGCTGCTATTTTTAAAATTTTGAAAAATTGTATCCGGTGTGACCTGTACCGTTCGGATGAATTTAAAGATACTGGATGGCTTGGAGAGTGATGCAGGTAATTCATACACTATTACACACATCGGGGGCACCTCGAAGACCTGGGAGGCAGCACTTTGTTCTCCTTCTTCAATCGATACTCGTGGCGGGTGACCTGGTTCGTTATAAGCAAGCGGATCCGGCGACTCAATACGCCACCATCGTCCCTTATCGGTTAGCCGGGCATTTTCTAGTTCAAGAGAGAGAACTCGGCTCTGTTGCATTGGATTCACAATACTCAATGTAATGTAATTGCCATCGTCCGTCCACGCAGCTGCGACATCAAGTGTGTCGATGTTGCCACTTATGGTGATGGGCAGTGAGCCGAAATGGTGGCGGTAGATGATCAATGGCAGAGCGGTTACTTCGAATGCTGCGTCGGTATCGGTTGTTTTTATATTCCCGAGAACATTGACCGGCTGTGTATTTGCCATATAGATTATGTCGCTGTTGCGAAACATTGCATTCAAAGCGCGGGCAAAACCCAGTGCATCTCTAAAATAATACCGCACGCCGGTATCGCCATATAGATACGGCTTTTGAAACCAGATATAATTCCATTCATCCAGTGCAATACGTATATCTTTACCCTGAAGAAACGGCAGCTGTTGTCTGAAGCGTCGATGAGCTTTTGCATATAATTCTACCCCGATGGCGATCATTTTAGAGTGTAGAATAGGGTCGTCCTGGGGCATCATGTAATCATGTTCGCTAATCAGGTGCATGTAATCTGCGCAATGAGTAAGCATAATTTCAGACCAATCGCCTTCGCTTATGGCAGGACCTGAGCTTTTATAGCCGCCGACGGCAATAATTTTAATACTTGGATCCACTGCCTGCATTGCTTGAGCTACTTGGTTATGGATCGCGGTGTAGTCGCTAAGTTTCGAGTAAAAATAAGCTTCATTGCCGATGCCCCAAAACCTTACACCATAAGGATCAGGATGGCCGTTAGCGGCCCTAAGCAATCCCATGGGCGTATTTGTTGCTCCATTAAAATATGCAACTTCATCAGCGGCAAGCTGAGCGTCCCCGGCATTTATCGCTTTAGCAGCTATATAGGCTTCTGCACCTAATTCCTGCACAAAGATCATAAATTCATCCGGGCCGAAATCAAAAGACTCGATTTGTTCCGGTCCATAAACATGGTTTATAGACGGGGCACGCTTGTCTCGGTCGCCGATGGCATTTCGCCAGTCATAAACATTGACAAAACTTCCTCCAGGCCAACGATAAATTGTTGCATCAAGTTTTTTCAACAAATCTATTACATCAGCGCGCATTCCTTTTATGTTATCGGCGGGCATTAACGATATTGTGCCAATACGAAAAAAGCCTTGTCCCTCCCCAATAATCTCAATATGACCGTAATTGGTGCTGGCCGCACAGGTGAAACGCAGAGGTATTGTGATATATTTTGGAGAGAGCCTATCGATAATAATGGTCTGTCGATCGCTCGGCTCATCTCCCCAAATCAGGCTTACTTTCACTGCGACCGACTCGCTGCCCATGAGGAGGATACGGCCTGTATATTCTTTGCCTTGCCGTACAGCCAGGCTATCCTGGATGATCCCGCCAGGAGAATGTCCATCAAGATCGATTCGAGGACTATGTTTGCCAACAAAAGCAAAAGCTGTATCCATTGTCACGTGAGAGCCTATCGTTGCAATATGCCATGGCGATTTTGCCGCAGTATCATCAGGAGCATAGGTATTGATCGGGTAGAAAAATTTACGGTCCTCGATCATCTCTGCCCAAATGCCGCCATAGATACAGCGACCCTGGTGTTCGATAAATTCGCCATAGATATAAGGAGATATGGGTTCACCAATCTGATCGGTATGGAGCACCATTGAAATAACTTCATTAGATGTGTTTTTAACCTGCTTTAAGCGCAATTCCGGTTCTAAGGATTCGTTTCTGGCGCTGATCCGTGAGTTGCGTGACGGCACTGATAGATTTTTTCCAATTCTTGAACCATCTTTTGCATGCTCTGCAAAGGCTGTGTCTTTTCTTTGTTCCATTTTCGCCGTCATGTTGGAAGCAAAGGTGATAACGGCACAAAAAGCCAAGAGGCCAATTCGGCTTCTCATGCCTCTAGCCAATTCGGTTTTCATCTTTTTGCCTTTCTTAATCTTTTCGCTCTTGAACCTAACTACAAACAAACGTGAGAGGTATTCGTCAACTGGCTGGCGATGGGAAATGCAAATTCTGCATAACAATGATACCAATAAAAAAGGCACTCTCAATGCAATTAACTTGCATTAATAGTGCCTTTCCAGTCTGCATAGAAACATCAGTAGAGCGAAATATGCCTCTATTTTAATATACTATAAGCACTATGAGAATGCAATATTTTTTTTTATCAAGCAACTGGTCTATTCCCGAAAATTACGAAGCACGGTTAAGCCGCATGATTTGAATGTTCACACTACAGGGACTGCGTAGTTGATGGTCGAATGTAGTCTCTGGCGGTTGCACAAGATCTCGAGGTACTCAAACAGCTGGATGTTGGCCTGCTCTCTGGGAAGCTGGAAGAAAAATATCCCAAGGTCGCCGTCTGGGTCGATGAAAACATGGAATCGTGTCTCACGGTCTTGCATATCCCTGTTGAACACAGACGAAAAATGAAATCAACCAACATGCTGGAGCGATTCAACGAGGAACTGCGACGGCGCAGCCGGGTTGTCCGCATTTTTCCTAACCCAGATTCCTGCTTGAGATTGGCTGCTGCGCTATGCCAGGAAACTTCGGAGATCTGGGAGACGGGTAGACGCTACCTCAATTTTGACGAAGAACAGGAAGCCAGCTCATCAGAAAACGATGAAAAGGATACCGCGTAAACCTGTTAAGGTTAACCCTTAATGGGTTTAATCCTCAAAGGCATGACTTTTACACAAGATTTTGGACTTGACTTCTTTAGGAAAAAACATTGTCAAAAATTATTTAATCAATAAATCAAATTTTTACTTAAATTACCTGTCAGTTATCAACCTATCGGTCACCTGTCAGTTGAACTCTCAAATTAAATTCCCCGTCAGTCACTCAATCGGATGTGCGGAAAATGAAAAGTGCCTGCCCCCGCTCGGTTATCTTATCCGCTTCATCTCTTTTGTCCGTGTTTCTTCTCTCGTTCGCGGTCACCCCATCCGCCCGGGCTAACATCACCGCCCAGTGGGACGAAGCCGCTAAAACGCGTACTATCACCCGTGACGCGGACGACGACATTGTCGTCTCGGGTGAACCAAGCGACCCGGACCATCGTGGAGTGCTGATCAACGGCAACATGTACATTCTGCCGACCTTTGGCACGGTGGATCCACTCGTGGTGGAAAAGATCGTCGTTAAAGGAGGGCCCGGCGACGACTTTCTGGACGGCGGTCTGGGCCATGACGAGCTGGACGGCGGAGCCGGCAACAACACGCCGATCTTCGACTCTAAAGGATTGAACGCGACAAGGACCGATTCGATGATCACCCTGCCGGGATACGCGCCCGTCACGTTTTTCAATTTCACCGAGGTTCGCATTGTCGAAAGGGCCGGATTGACGCCGCAGGACGTTTGCCCACCCGGGGAGTTTTGCCTGTTCCAGAATTTCCGGAATCCCTTCAATCTGTCGACCTCGATCGGGTTCAGCCCCGCGCCCGAGGGTTCGGTTTCGGTGCAGGTGTATGACGTAATGTGCCGTCTTGTCGCCGTTCTCGCGGCCCGCCGCATGGCCGCGGGCGTACATCGCCTCGAATGGAACGCTTCCGGGCTCTGCAGCGGCGTGTATTTCTGCACGATCCAGGCCGGCGGATTCAAGGCCATGAGGAAGATGGCCCTGATGAAGTGAGCACCTGCTGCGTGATGGTGAAATTTTAGGATCAGGAGAACGCATTAAAGAGAAAAGCCAATTCCGGTTGCTCCTGTTAGCTTTGTCATGCATTATCAATCGTTGCACAGAACATCCCGCGGCGTCGGATGTAAATCACCGCGGGCAGATCGATGTCGTACCAGCGGAGCCGGCCGTTGCCGATCCGGAAGAAGGTCCTGTCAAGGCCGCAGCCCAGGCAGACGATGGTGCTCCCGGGGTGCCCGGCGAGGATCCGATTGAGTTCGCTGCCGGTGGTCCTGGCGAGAGCCATCCAGGCCAGCCGGTTTACGGGGTGCTGTTCTTTTCGCACGGGGACAAGTCGATCCCGTTGCGCTCCACCAGATCGAAGCATCGCGCATCGTGGATCAAGCCGTCGTTTTTTTGCTCTCGGCGTACCGGCCCCAAAGCGGAAACAGCATCGTTCATCAGAATCATATTGTCTCTCCTTCAATCAACGGAACCGGTGAATGATTTCTTCGGAGAGTAGCGCACCATGATTCCATTCTCCCAGAGGACATTCTATCCCGCAGGCCGGCTTTGGTTCAAAGCATTCCTGCTGGTGATGATCCTTCTCCCGTGCATGAACTACGCCGCAGGAGAAGCCGCCTTGCTGCCCAAACCGCAAAAAGTCATCCTGACGACCGACCGATTTTACTACGCCGTCAGCGATCCCTGCCTCGACCCGAGGGTAAAGTGGATCACGGCCGACTCGATCGCCGGGGTGACCATGAACAGGAAGGAAGCCTACCGCCTGATCGTGCGCTCCGATTCGGTTTTGGTGACCGCTGCCGGTGACGAGGGCTTCTTCAGGGCTGCGGCCACCATGCGACAGCTTGTAAATCGGGACCAGAAGGGCAGCAATATGGCCGGCTGCAGCATCACCGACTGGCCGGCGTTCCGGATACGGGGATTTATGCACGACTGCGGCCGGAGCTTTATTCCTGTAGAAGAACTCAAAAAGGAAGTCGAGATCCTTTCCGGGTTCAAAATCAATACCTTTCATTGGCATCTGACCGAGGACATTGCCTGGCGGCTTGCCAGCGATATCTATCCGGGACTCACTGCGGAAGCAGTTGCTCTCAGGGACAAGCAAGGATATTATTCCCGGGAGGCGGTCAAGGATTTTATCGCCTTCTGCAAAGCCCATTTTGTCGAGGTCATCCCGGAGATCGACATGCCCGGCCACAGCGCCGCATTCACCAGGGCGACGGGGCAGACCATGCAGTCGGTGGAGGGGAAGAAAATAGTCAGGGAATTGCTCGTCGAGGCCTGCCGGCTCTTCGAAGGCGGCTATTTTCATGTCGGCACGGATGAGGCGGCTATTTCCAGCCCCGATTTTGTCTCCGAAATGATGCAGGTGGTCAGGGATTGCGGCAAGGAGGTGATCGGCTGGCTTCCCGGTGCGCCTATGGATCAGATGGCCGTCCGCCAGTTATGGGCCGATGTATCCCTGCCGCAGAACACTCCGGTGATCGACTCGCGGTACCGTTACCTCAATCATACCGACTATTACGCCGACCTCTTTGCCATCTATAACGCACGTCTCTGCGACTCACCTTCAGGGTCCGATCTGCTGGCCGGGGGGATCTGCAGCGTCTGGAACGACCGGAAACCGGCATCGGTTGAGGATATTCTCCTCTCCAATGCCTTTTACCCGGTCATGCTCGCCTTTGCCGAGAGGTCATGGCTGGGCGGCGGCGAGGATATCAAGAGCCGCGGAGTGCGCATGGGCCTGCCGGGCGATCCCGCCTTTGAGAGATTCAAGGACTTTGAGTGGCGCATGATGGCGGTACGGGACAAATTCCTCTGTGATGTCCCGTTTCCCTACCTCCCACAGACCGGGATTATCTGGAAGATCAGCGGTCCATATCCCAATGGCGGTGACCTCTCCTTTGCTGCACCGTTCGAAAAGGCGCTGACCGCCGATCCGGGCAGCATCTCATCCTCGCAGAAGGATTTCAGACCGGCAGCGGGCGCCGCGATCTACCTCAGGCACACCTGGGGAGAAAAAGTGCCTGCCTTCTACTCCGATCCGCAGCCCGACCGGACGGCCTATGCCTTTACCTGGATTTACAGTCCGGTGGACCAGAAGGCCGGGCTCCATTTCAGTACCCACAACTATGGAAGGTCCGAGCTGGATATGGCGCCTCCTAAAGGGGAATGGGACTATAAACAGAGCCGGATATGGCTCAACGGAGAACAGCTTCACCCCCCGGTCTGGGATAACCGTGGCATCAAGCCTGATCATGAAACACCCTATGCCAATGAAAATTTCTGGAGCAGGCCGCCTGTGCCGGTCACGCTTGCAAAGGGATGGAACAGTTTGGTCATAAAGCTTCCGGTCGGCCGCTTTTCGTCCCCTGAAACCAGGTTGGTGAAGTGGATGTTCACCGCCATGATAACCACACCCGACGGCAAGGGCCAACCTGCCGGTATCGTCTATTCACCGGAAAGGTTACGGCCTGAGGATAAAACCAGGATCGCCTGCATCGGCAACTCGGTTACTTACGGAGTCGGTGTTGCTGGCAGGGACACCAGCGCCTATCCCGCTGTGCTGCAGGGCATGCTGGGCGACAAGTACACGGTAGGCAACTTCGGCCGGAGCGGCGCAACCTTGCTGAAGAAAGGATTCAGGCCCTATTACCGGACGGAAGAGTCCATGGCGGCGCTCTCTTTCAGACCGGATATCGCGGTCATTCACCTGGGTCTGAATGATACCGATCCCAGGGCCTGGCCGGATTATCGTGATGAGTTCATCAGCGATTACCTCTGGCTGATCGATACCCTCAGGTCTGTGGGCACAAAAGAGTTCTACATCGCCAAATTATCCCCGATTTTCAACGGCCACAAGCGCTTCAAGGCCGGTACGCGGGACTGGTACTGGCAGATACAGGAGAGAATAGAAGAAGTAGCCCGCCTCAGCGGGGCCACCCTGATCGATTTTAATGCGCCGCTGAAAAACCGGCCTGACCTGCTGCCGGACAATCTGCACCCGGATAAGCGGGGCGCCGCCATGCTTGCGGCAACGGTCTTTTCGGCCTTGACCGGCCACTATGGCGGCCTGCAGCTGCCGCAAGCATGGAGCGACGGGATGGTGCTGCAGCATGACCGCAGAACAAGACTGCGCGGCAGGGCGGACAGGGGTGAGAAAGTGCAGGTCTACATGGCCGGCAAAAAATACTCGGCTGTTGCTTCTGCAACCGGTGCATGGGAGGTCTCTCTCGATCCGGTGCAAGCAGGAGGTCCCTACAAACTTTTCGCCACGACGGCAAAGGATACCGTCATCATAAAAGATATCCTGGCCGGCGAAGTATGGCTCTGTTCGGGCCAGTCCAATATGGAATGGCCCACCGGCAGTGCTGCCGGATGGGAGGGGATCCGCGAGTCGGTTTCGGACGAAAATCTACGGATCATCAATTTTCGACATAAGCCGCTGGCGTGGGATGTGCCGTGGGATTCCCTTGCGCTGGCACAGGTCAACAACCTGGAGTACTTTGAGGGCGGCAGTTGGAATGCGGCCTCGGCTGCGACGGTAAAAGACTTTTCCGCGGTGGCCTATTATTTCGGCCGGAAGCTCAGGGAAGAGCTGGGAGTGCCGGTCGGGCTGATCGAGATGGCGGTGGGAGGCTCCCCGGCCGAAGCATGGATTGAAAGGAAAGCTCTCGAGCTGCATCCACAACTGGTTGACCTTCTTTATGACTACCGCAAGAGTGAGTTCAGGGATCCCTGGGTCAGCAAGGTCATGACCGCAAACCTGCAGCGGACGGATAATCCAAGACAGCGCCACCCCTTTGAGCCGGCTTACCTCTTTGAGGCAGGCCTTTCCAGGCTTGCAGGTTTTCCCATCCGGGGATTCATCTGGTACCAGGGCGAATCCAATGCAAATTTCTCCGAACTCTACCAGGTAATGTTGCCAGAGATGGTTAAAAACTGGCGGGCTTCGTGGGCGGATAGCACCCTGCCTTTTTACTTCGCCCAGCTTTCAAGTCTCAACCGGCCGGCATGGCCGGAGTTCCGTGATGTCCAGCGTCGGCTTGCTTTGCGGATACCTTACTCGGGCCTGGTAGTGACCACGGATGTGGGTCACCCGACCGATGTCCATCCCCGTGACAAAAAAAGTGTGGGCGATCGATTTGCCTTCCTGGCTTTGAAGGAAATCTACCGCAGGGATTCCTTCGCGAGAAGTCCTGAGCCAGTGAAGGCCGCCAGAAAGGGCGACAAGGTGATCGTCTCTTTCAGATATGCCGGCAAACTGAAGACCTCCGACGGCATGCCCGTGCGGGAGATCGAAGTTTCCCGTTCGGGTGAATTCTTCGAGCCGGCCTCCGCAACCATCCACGGCGACCGGATCCTCATCGCATCAGCCGGAGCCGTTTCGGTACGATACGGATGGAAGCCTTTCTCGGGAGGGAATCTGACCGGGGCATCAGGGCTTCCCGTGCCGACATTTAAGCTCAGAGTCGAGTGATCAAGAGAATACATACAAACAAGGCTGGTGTCAGCATGCAGATCGAAGAGGTTCTCGTCCTCCACCACAGCCATCTCGATGTCGGCTACACCCACACCCAGCCCATCGTCTGGGAGTTGCAGCGCGAATTCATCGACCAGGCCCTGGAACTCCTCGAGGCCACTGCCGGGTGGGATGAGCTTTCCGCCCCCAAATGGACCATCGAGGTGACCGCCCAGGTGCAGAAATGGCTCGAAAGCGCCGATGAGGGGGCCATCGCCCGCCTCAAGCGTTTTCTCGCCCAGGGCCGGGTCGGACTTTCGGGCCTCGAGTTCAATACCACGCCCCTCTGTTCAGCGGAGCAGTTCGTCAAACAGCTCGAACCGATCCAAAGGTTGCGCCGGCTCCTGGGTGCCGAGATCCGCACCGCCAACCAGCACGACGTCGACGGCATCCCCTGGAGCGCGGTCGACCTTCTCGCCGATGCCGGCATCGAGCTGCTGATCATGGCGGTCAACATCCACCTTGGTGGGCCGGTCGCCAAGCGCCCCTCGGTCTTCCGCTGGCAGGGCCCATCCGACCGCGAGATCCTGGTCATGAACGGGGCCCACTATACCATGTTCGATCAGCTCCTCTCCACCTGGGAGAACTCGATCGAGCGGATGCAGGAGGGGCTGGCGCGCTACCTCGAGCACCTCGCCGCCATGGACTACGCCCACGATTTCATCTACCTGACCACCGCGGCCACACCGGTTTGCTGGGACAATTCGCCCCCCTACCTCGAAGTCGCCCGGCTGATCCGCGAGTGGAACGCCCGCGGTCTCCAGCCCAGGATTCGCTTCATCACCCCCAACGAACTGCTCGAGCGCATCAAACTTCAGCCGCGCGACCAGTACGAACTCTTGCGCGGCGACTGGACCGATTACTGGAATTTCGGCTGCGCCAGCACCGCCGATGTCACCCGGATCTCGCGCTGTGCCAAACAAAAGCTCTTCAAGGCCGATCTGCTCGAAATCCAGGCGCCGGCACCCCCCGCGCATTACTCCGGCCTCGCCACCGCGGCCTGGCGCCAGCTCAACCTCTTCGACGAACACACCTGGGGCTCTTTCAACTCGATGGACCCTGACAACGATTTCTCCAAGGCCCAAGCCGCCATCAAAGACCACCACGCCTGGCAGGGCCACGAAATCGCCGAGTATCTGCTCGTCGACCGCCTTGAAGCCTTCACCGGCAATGCGGCGGACGCGGACCAACAGGCGGGGATCGCCGTTTTCAATTTCAGCGGCCGGCCGGTGCGGGAGTTCGTGCACATCCCGGAGGCCTGGCGCGCCGAGGGCAAACGGCTGCGCACCGCTCGCTTCGGCTGGGAGGCCCGCATTAATCGGCCCGTCGCCGCGTCCCTCCATGGCCCGGTGGCCCTGCCGCCTTGGGGCTGGGCCTGCATCCCTTTTGCAGAGCTGCCCACAGCCGAACCGGATCCTTCCCTGCTGGAAGGCGAGATTGCCCACGAAAGCGTGGCGCGCCATCTCAATACCCTCGAAAAAACCGCCAAGAGGGAGGTGATGCGCTTCATCGAGTCGGCGTACTACCGCCTCGAGTACGATCCCGCCACCGGACGGATCATCCGGCTTTTCGACAAAATCAATCACCGCGAGCTGCTCGATGCCTCCTCGCGCTATACCTTTTTCCAGTTCGTCCGGGAGCGCCCGGATCCCCTGTTTCGAGAGGACCGGCGCGCCTATTACGCCCGCGAGCTCGAGAAGGAGATGTACGACGTCTCCTGCTGGAACAGCGACTGGCACCGGATCATTGAGACCGCCGCAAGATGCCTAGGCTGTAGGGTCGAGCGCACCGCCGCGGGGATCACCCTGATCCTGCGCTTTGAAGCCCCGGGGGTGGAAAATTTCACCCAGCGGATCATGCTCCACGCCCTCAAGCCGCTCATCACGCTGAATGCCGCGTTTCACAAGCAGGAGGTGCGCACACCGGAGTCACTCTACTTCGCCTTTCCCTTGCCGCTGGCGGAGGGCTGGCGCTGCCATTTCGACAGCGCCGGCGTACCGGTGGAGCTCGACGCGGAGCAACTGCCGGGGGCGAGCCGCGACTGGTTCACGGTCGAGTCGTTCGTCGCCCTGCACGAAAAAGAGTACGGTCTCGCGCTCTTCTGTCCGGACGCCCCGATGGTCCAGGCAGGGGGATTCAATTTCGGCCGGCGCAGCCGGGCGATCGCGCGGGAGAAAAATCCCCTCCTTCTTGCCTGGCCGCTCAACAACTACTGGGATACCAATTTCCGGCCCGCCCAGCCGGGATTCATCTCCCTGACCTGGCATATGGCCAGTTTTGCCGTATTTGATGCTGCCGCGCTCAAACAGGAAGCGGAGGGATTGAAAGCGGGAGTGGAGGTTCATCCGGCCCTGGTGATGCCGAAACCGCGGGAGGGACGCTGGTTCGAGTTCTCCGACGCGCGGGTGCAGCTGCTGCACGCCCGCCGTTCCGCCGACGGGCAGGGGATGGTACTGCGGTTGGTCAGTTATGCAGAGCAAGAGCTGGAGGTGTCGGTTTCTGTAGTGAGGATGACGCGTGCAGAGCGGGTGACGGTTCTGGAGGAGAAGCTCGAGGAGTTGCCGGTTGCGGATGGCCGCTTTTCGCTGCGGATGCCCACCCGGGCGATCGTCTCGGTGCGGCTTTTGCCCTGACTCTCGTTCCCACCCGATTTACCACCTCCACACAGGCCTGTCGTTCCCGCCCGGCAGCTCTGCTTATCATCCACACTCTCACCGTCACCCGGAAGGCAGATCTCCGGCCGGTCCCGCAGCTCTCCCTCTACAGCAACGAGCCGACCGATTCAAGTATGCGCGAGAGGACACGGGTGGGTGCGAGAAATCTCTCTCATTCCGGCACCCATTGAAATCTTTCCAGATCGATACAGCCGCGCCCATCTACTTCCACACCCTCCTGACGCAGCAGCATCACTTGCACCGCCTTGCCCTCGAACTCGGGCAGCCGGATATGCCCCCCGGCACCGATCACGCGATGCCAGGGCACCTCACTGCCCTCCGGCAAGCCATGCATCGCCCAGCCGACCATGCGGGCACCCCCCGGGATCCCCAGTTTTCTCGCGATCTGCCCATAGGTCGCCACCCGGCCCGGCGGAATTTTCGCCACCAGCTCCCGGATACTTTGAAATGTCCTCTCCATGTATTAAATTTAACCAGCAGGCGTTAACGTGCAAGAGTTATTTCGACGGACCCGATTTTAAGGGAAACAGCATGCGCGCCATGATACTGGTACTGTTTCTCACAGTTGCAGCTTTGGCCCAGCCCGATACTGTGCGGGTCGCCGGCGATTTGCCTTCGGGCGAGGGGAATCTGAATCGCGCGATCCGCACCGCCGCTGCGGCGAATGACCTCGCCCACACTGCCTTTCTGCTCGAGCGCGGGGGCCGTTATGTTCTTTCGGAGAGTATCATTGTGCCGGCAGGCCAGAGGCTGACCCTAATCGCTCCGGAGCCCGGCCAAACCCCGGAATCCCGCCCGCCGCTCCTCTGCTGGAGTGCCGCGGACAACATCGATCGGCGGTTCCTTTTTGATTGTTTCGGCGATATCACCCTGAAAAATATCTGGCTCTTTTATGCCACCACAGCCGGCTGGCAGACGCCATCCAGCCTGCAGATCGAGGATGACCCGGCCGCCGACACTAGCGGCAAAGGTGAGATCGGCCTCTTCGAGAATGTTCTTTTCGACTATGCCGGCTGTCCCGCCAATGCCAGTGGTGCGGTCGGGATCTCGGCCAAACATTTCCATGGGACCTTCCGGAACTGTTATTTCCGCAACTGCGCCGATCTCCATCTCAGCTATTACGGCCGGGCGGTCTCTTTCCCCTTTGACACCTGGGGCTGGCATATTGACAGTCTCTCCTTCGAGAACTGCACCTTCGCCAATCTCGGCTATGTCTACATGCAGGAAAACGATGAGTATGCCGATTTCATCCAGCTGAATCACTGCACCATCCTGAATACCGTGATGTTCCCGCTTGAGCGAGGCATGTGGCACCGGCTCGCCGTAACCAACTCGATTTTTTTCAATACCTGGATGTACGGCGATATCCCCGCTTTTACCTATCCCGGCCGCGGGCCCCATGGCGGCACAATCGAGATCGACAGCCTTTCGCAGTATCCTCTATCGCTGCCATTTGCCGAGGAGGAACGGCACATCCTCTTTTCGCACAGCAGCTATTTCATCGAAACATGGTTGAGCGACTGGATGCGGGATAATCCCTACTCCCAGGACTTGAGGCGCCAGGGTGAGGTGCTGTTGATTCCACACCCGCAGCCTATGTTGAACGCCACAACCCGTGCTTTTTTCGAGTCGGAGCGGTATCCCTTCATCAACCAGGCCTGCCTCCATGATTCGACCGATCCGGAATTCATCACCGCCCCGACCAACCGGGAAGCGATCAAGACCTTCATTTATTTCAAGTGGTTTTGCTGCTGCGACACCAACTGGGCCTGGGAGCCGCTGGCCGCCCTCGACGGCCGCTGGCCGCTGCCGGAGGATCTCGCGTACCGCAATCCAGACTTGTTGAGCGCAGGCATGGCGGGATTCCCGCTCGGGGACCTCTACCACTGGTTTCCCGACGACTATCCCCGCTGGCTGGCCCAGCGGGAAAGCGAAAACCAGCGGATTTCAGCTTGGCTTGAGTCAGGCATCGACCCTTTACCGGCTGCGGCGGCCGGCCGGCCGCTCCAGCCCGTGGCCTGTGAATTGTTCCAGAATTACCCCAATCCTTTCAATGCGATCACGCGAATCGTCTTTTCCGTTCCTGTTGACGGAACGTTTTCACTGAGGCTTTATACCATCGCCGGGCAGGAGGCAGCTGTGCTCTTTTCGGGGTTCAGGCAGGCTGGAACCTACAGCGCTGATCTGGACGGCAGGGGACTGGCCAGTGGCATCTATCTCTATCAGCTGCAGGCGCACGGGAACGCGTGGAGGGGAGGAGAACTGCGGTCGGTTGTCCGGAAACTGGCGTTGGTGAGATGAACGGCGGAGCGATTCAACGGTCTCTGCGGCGGTATTGGTATAGGGATGAAATCTGCAAAATCAACTCGGGAGTGAAAAATGCACAAGCCCTTTTTGCTGGGCGTCAACTACTGGCCGCGGCGCAAGGCCATGTACTGGTGGTCGGATTTTGATGCCGGAGAGGTCCGTGAGGAATTCGCAGTCATCCGCGAGATCGGCCTGGAGGTGGTTCGCCTCTTTCTCCTGTGGGAGGATTGGCAGCCGGCTCCCGACGTGGTCGACCCGGAGGCCCTCAACCATCTCGAGCAGGTTTGCGACATCGCTGCCAGCCTTGGCCTGCGGCTCAATGTGACCTTTTTCACCGGCCACATGAGCGGTCCCTCTTGGACCCCTTCTTGGATGCTGCAGCCGGACAAGCCGATGCCGCCGCGCATCTGGCAGGTGGTCAGCGGTGGGCGCGTCGTCGACTGCGGCTATCGCAATCCCTTCACCGATCCGGCGGTCCTGCGTGCGGCTGAACTGCAGCTGCGCACGGTGGTCGCACGCTTCAAGGACCATTCTGCCATCGAAGTCTGGAACCTCGGCAACGAGCCGGATATCTTTGCCTGGCCGGCCGATGCCGCCGGGGGAAGAGCCTGGACCCGGCGAATGGCCACCCTCATTCGTGAGATCGATCCGCGCCATCCGGTCACCTGCGGGCTGCATGTCGCCAGCCTGCTGGTGGACAACGGACTGCGGGTGAACGATGTCTTCAAAGAGGTCGATATCCCGGTGATGCACGGCTATCCGATGTATGCGGACTGGTCCAACGGCCCGCTTGACAGCGATTTTGTCCCCTTTCTCTGCGCCCTGACGAGCGCGCTCTGCGGCAAAGCCACGCTGATGGAGGAGTTCGGCGGCTGCACCGCGGCGCCGGGCCAAGCCTCCTTCACCGACGAGTGGCAGCGCTATGGCAAGCCCTTCCGGCAGTTCATGGCCTCGGAGGAGGATCTCGCAGCCTATATCGAGGCGGTGCTTCCCAAACTTGTGGAGGTGGGGGCTCGTGGGGCGATGATCTGGTGCTACGCCGACTATATCCCCGGGTTGTATGACCGCCCACCCTGCGACCAGGCCCGGCATGAGCGCTTTTTCGGCCTGGTACGGCCGGACGGCTCGCTTAAACCGCACGCGGAGGTGATCAAGCGGTTTGCCGCCAGCCGCCCGGCCGTGCAGCCGGCGCGGCACCGGGTGGAACTGGATCTCTCTCCCGAGGAGTACTATCGCGATCCCCGCCGGCATGCGGTACGCCTGTACCGGACTTTTGCCGGCGGCTGCTGAGGCAAGCGGTCATTTTTCCGGGCAGCGGCGGAGGTAGTCGAGCAGCTCTTTGAGGCTGGCGGTGGCCAGGGCAATGCAGGTGTCGGCCCCGCCGTAATAGAGGCGCAATTCATCGCCCTCCTGGGTCCAGCCGCAGGGGAAAACGACATTATCGACATCCCCCTGGCGTTCATAATGCTCCGTTGGTCCAAAGATCCATTCCTCGCTGCGCCGCCGCAGCCGCCGCGGATCCTCCGCGTCAAGCAAGGCTAGCCCCAGCCGGTAGATCACCCCACCGCCGGTCACCCGCACACCATGGTAGAGTATAAGCCAGCCTTCGGGCGTATAGATCGGCTGCGGCGAAAGGCCGATCTTGTTGGCGTCCCACCAGCCTCCAGAGCGGGCGCGCATGACGATCTGATGATCACCCCAGTGCTTGAGGTCCGGCGAGAAGGCGATCCAGATATGGGCGCCGCTGTGCAGGACATGGCGGTGGAGCATGGCATAACGGCCCTTGATGCGCCGGGGAAAGAGTGCAGCATCCTTGTTCTCGGGCAGCAGGACGCTGCCGAGACGCGAGAAATTTCTAAAGTCCTTGGTACGGGCCAGCGAGACCAGGGGGCCGTCCTGCGAGTAGGCGGTGTAGGTGAAGTAGTACTCGCCCAGCTCTTCCATGAAGGTAATACGCGGATCCTCCACGCCCCAGAGCTCCTCCGGGAAATGCTCCGGATCGGGTGAAAAGGTGGGCTGCGGATCGATCCGCCACCCCGATATCCCGTCCGTGCTGCGCGCCACCGTGAGATGCGACATGCCGCGACGGTCCTCGATGCGGATCAGCAGCACGGTTTCCCCCGCGACCCGCGCCGCTGCGGCATTGAACACCGTATTGGCTTGATAGGGGAGATCTGCGGTGACGATGATCGGATTCTGCGAATGACGGGTGAAGAGTTGCTTGAAATCTGCGGTTGACATACGATGGCCTCGTTTATTTATTCGTGTTGGTACAGGACATTCTCATTCAACAATGATCCATGGCGGGACCACTTGCGCGTTGTATTGGCCGGGGCGCAGCGCCAGCAACGGGATGGAGCTGAGTTCGATGCCGCGCAGCATGGCGCTGTCGGCCTGTATGGTGCTTCCCTGTCTCAGTTGCTGCAACACGGCGGCCGCCGCCTGTCCCTGCCGGTTTCTCTCCTCCAGCCAGGCCAGAGCCAGGTAATGATCCTGCCAGACGCGCACCTCTCCGCGAACCGCAGCGGAGTTGTCCAGCCCGCGCCGCCGCGCCTCCTCCGCCAGCATGGCATCGCGGACGATCAGGCTGAAACTGCGTACGATCGCCCGGAGGCGTGCGCGGGCTGTGACCTGACCGATGGCCGGGTTGATCCCCTGCCAGCGTTCCAAAAGCTGCCCGAGGGTGATCGACCCGCCGCTCCAGGTGGCCAGCGGCGTTGCGAACTCGGCGGCGAGTGCCTGGCGCGCCCCGGCGATGACCTCCGTCGCAGCGAGGCGCTCGACAGGCAGAGACTGGCCATTGCCTTGTGCCGGCACCGCCTGGCTGGCCAGCACGCCGGCAGCCCGCTCCACCAACCCGCGGTTGAACTGCAGCTTCTTTTCGAGTGCAAAAGATGCAATGAACCGGTCGCTTTCCGCCGCCTCCCGGCGATTGCGCAAAACAGTGCGGGCACGGCGGCTCCTCTCCGCCACGGCACTCTCCGTCAATGCCGGCGAAGAAGTGATCTCCTCGAGACGCATGACCATGAAAGCGCCGTTGACCTCGATTACCCCGGAGGTCTGGCCGGGCTCGAGGGCCCAGGCGGTTTCCTCGATCACCGGCTCATTCTCTCCCCATCGTATCAGCCGCCGGTTGGCTGCGGTATCCGCAGCGGTGCCGTATAGGGCGCGCAGCGCGGCGCTGAACCGTTCCCCGGCGGCCAGCCGCTGCTGATAGCGGTGCGCCAAAGATTCATCCTCGAAAACCAGATAACCCACCTTGCGGATCTGCGCCTGCCGCTGGACAGCGCGGTCGATCTCGGCCGGGTCCAGCGTCACCCTGTCGCGAACCTCCACCCGGTACAGTTCCCGCGCCATGGCCATCTCCTCGATGTATCGAGTGAGCTGCCGGAGGAGGGCTGTGGTGTCCATTCCAGCCGCCTCTGCGGCCTGGGCGGCCAGTTTTTCATCGATCAAAAGACCTAACAGATAACCCGGCCGCGCCGATTGAGGTCCTTGGAAATGAAGCTCCGGACTGAACTCGGCGCGCTCGACAAATTCGGCGCGGGTGATGACCCGGTCGCCGACGCGGGCGAGGACCGGCTCCTCCGGCGCTCTGGCACACGCCAAAACCAGCAGGGGCAGCAGAATGACCTGGCGCATCTTCAGCTTGACCTTCTCTTTCCCGGATTCTTAGCGCAGCAGCAGCACCTTGCGCACCAGCCGCTGGCCCCCTCCCTCGAGGATGATCAGGTAGACACCGCCGCTTACCGCCGTCGCGGTATCGTCGCGGCCATCCCAAAAGGCCTCGCCGCGGCCTGATTTTTTATTTACCGGCAAGAACCGGACTTTGCGGCCGAGAATATCGTATATGCTCAGGCTGTATCCCGTCTTGCTGTCGAGGCCCGCCTCGGTTATCTGCCAGCTGATCCGCGTGCCGGCATTGAAGGGATTGGGGTAGTTCTCCAGCAGCACCGGCTGCGGCTGTGGCAGCTCCCCTTCAGCAGATCCAATTCCGGTGGCCAACTCGGCGGCAAAGACCAGGGGCGCACCGGCGCCGTAAATCTGCTGGCCGAGCGAACCCGATCTCTGCCAACCCTCGCGCAGATCTTCCAACGGAATGTGAAAAGAGGGCACATTCCAGGAATCATAGACCGTCGGCCCGATGACCAGCGCCGCGCCCGGCAAATAGGGCGGCAGGGTGTATTTCATCACCATCGGGGTATAGGCAATAAAGCCGTCGAGCAGCCGCGCCAGGCCCGTGGGCAGATTGCCAGCTGCACGCTCCCGGTATTCGCGCAGATAGCTCCAGCTCTGATGCTGCTCCATCGGTGTGATTACGGCCGCCCCCGCCATAGGGCTCAATCCGAAAAAGGTGCGGTAGTCCGCGGCATACCCGTAATCGCACTCCCAGAGCCAGGAGATCGCCATCAGGTTGGCGAAGGGCATGTAGCTCAGCTCGAGGTAGCGGCGCTCGCCGGTGATCGTGTAGAGCCGAGCCAACGCGGCGCAGGTGGCTGCGGTCATGTGGGCTTCATAGGTATAGCCGAAACCGTGGCCGGCAATGTGCTCGGCGGCCAGTTTGGCCTCCTGAAGGTACACCTCGCTGCCGCTGAGCTGCCAGGCGTCAAGCATGAGGTAGATATAGCCACCGGTGACATCGTATTCATGACCGGAGATGGCTGTATCATCCGTGTAGCGGAAGAAGACCGGGAATTCATAATTCACGGCCCGGGCGAAGCGCATCAGCTTGGGCAGCGAGAGGAAGAGCAGCGTGCGCGCCTGGCCATCGCCCAATCGCGCCAGCCGCGCCAGCCCGAGATGGATGTGCAGCGCGTACCAGCTGTCCCCTTCCTGCACCCCTTCATTGGGTGCGTCATTGACCATGGTGTTGAGCCGCAGGTTGTAGAACTGCCAGAGATTCTCCGCGAGATGGTCGTCGAGGGCGCTCACCTCGCCGTGCACGGCTTCGTAGCGGCGCAGGGCGACTAGCACGTCGAGCTGGCTGATCGCCTCGGCATTATCGAGGCGCGGCACCCCGACATAGGAGCGGAGAAACTTCTGGCCGTTGACAGTGGACTGACAGCGCTCGTCACCGAGATCGGCCAGCAACTTGCCGGCGATCTCCTTCCAGTCGATCTCCTCGAGGCCGGGTTTGTAGATCCACCTATAGATATCGGCCAGAGCTGTCAGGAATCCTTCCGCTACCGCGCTCTCCGTCGCCGGCTTGCCGGAGGTAAGAACGAGCCAGGCGTCGGTGAGGACCACCGGCTCACTGCGCAGTGGCCGGTTGCCGCCCGGGCGTTCGAAGCCGAATCCCGTCGAGGTGAGCTGCACACACTCCCATGGAGATGTCCGCTGCAGCGAAAAGTAGTCGTTCAACGCGGTAAAATTCTGGAAATAGAATAGCGTGCCCTTGAGGGCAAGGGGATCGTAGCCGCTGGTCAGTCCAGCGGCGAAGGGCGCTTGCTCGACCCAGGAGAGGACGTTGGAGCTGACGGCATAATTGCGCTCGCGGTCGAAAAAGGTGCATTCGGCCGCGCCATTGGGGATGCTGATACCGGTTGCGCCGGTGAGCAAGCACTTCCAGTGGAGCAGACCGGGATAGCTGGGGTAGGCGGTCAGAATAACCTCGTGACGCACACCGCCCCAGTGGCCATACATCCTCACCTCGATGCATTCGCATTCTCCATTGGCTGCGATCCGGATGCTGTCGAGGAGCGCCGGGTCGAGCACGGCAAAGGGCAGGCCGTTGGCGATGGTGTTGCGCACCACATACTGCCGGCCCTGGGCGGAGGAGAGCCAGAGCGCGGCGCCGGTGCGGGCGCTGTCATAGAGGGCGGTGAAGGCGCCGGACTGGATTTCAAACTGTTTATGCCCCTGGCTGAGCAGACGCACCGGGCCGGTCGCCGGCGGGATGTACAGCTGCGCGGTAAAAACCGAGTCGCCGCTGATGCCGTCGGGGTCGCGGAGGGTGACGCGGAGGTCCCAGGTTTCGCCGCCGCTCAGGCCGCTGAGGAGCTTGCTGAACCGTCCCGGCGCGCGCGTCATGGGACCGTCCTCCTGCCAGAGCAGGGCGGAGGCGGGCTTGTGGGCCAGCAGCGCCGCATTGTCCGCGTCACAGTCGTCGCTGAAGGTCAGCTCCACCTGCACGCTGTTGTCACTCTGCAGCGTGGTGTAGAGCGCGCCGCCGCGGCTTGCATTGGGAGCAAGCTCGACATTTAAAAGGGTCTGGATGGCTTCTCCCTGGACGCCGTCGGGATCGCTGAGCCAGCCGCGAAGGTAGTAGCGGCCGAAGGTCAGATTCGCAAAGGCAAAGCTGTAGCCGCCGGCGCCCTTGTCCATCCGCTGCCGGGCGCCCCACTGGGCGTCCCCGGCACGGGCCAGGGCGATCTCGGCATAGCCGTTGCCGTTCGCGTCGCCGCGACAGGGCCAACGGACCGAGATGGCGCCGGAGGCGGCCGAAGCCGTCAGCGCCAACGCGATGGTCTGCGGACTCGAACTCGCCAAAAGCAGCCGGAGACGGGGCCGCAGTGAGTCGGCTGCGAATTGGGAGGAGGCAAAGTTGAGGATGCCGGTGCCGGCTGAAACCGACGGTTCGCGCAGCACCAGCCCGAAATTGCTGTCCGGACGACTCAGCCACTCCTGCACCAAATCGGTCACCTTCCAGCCATACCAGCGCCCAGCGGGATCGGCGGGATCGATCAGCCGCTCTCCTTCCGGGCGGGCGGCATGGTCCTGCGGCACGCCGTTGGCGCCGGGGAGCGACCAGGGCACATCGGGGAAAGCGGCATGGGACCAGCAGACCTCGCCGGCGGCGGCGGGGTGGCCGTCATAGCCGCCGGCATCATCACCGCTGCCCTCGCTCCAGGAGCGGTTGAGGCGGTAAGCTGCCAGGGTTTTGGGCACGCTCTGCGGCGTCCGCCGTTTGACCAGATAGAGCTCGATCCAGGCCGAATCGATCCGGCTCTCCGCCGGGAGGCTGCTCAGGTCAAAGCGGAGCAGAAGATGTTTGGCGTCCGCCTCGCCGCCGTTACCGGTCGCCTCCAGCCCATCCTCGCCGCCGGTATTCCAGCCGGGTTTGTTGGCAAGGAGGTGGGCATCCTGGCAGCCGGCATAGCCGTCACGCCTGTGCTGTAGAATCAGCTCCTCCTGGGCGAGGAGCGGCCCGCCGATGAGCATGGTCAGCAGGAGGAATTTGTACCTGGCTGTGATCAGCATGAGAGGCGTCCCGTCTGGATTAAGGGTTCAACCGCTGCAGGGTGAATCCGTCGCTCCCCGCGGTAAGCAGGAGGGCCCCCTGTGCGGTGCGAAAGGTGCGGCGCAGCTCCGGCTCGTTCGGCCACGCCGCCTCATTCCAATTTTCAGTTGATCTGGCTTGCAGCCAGGCCGCAGCAGCCGGGACCTTTTCGATCTCGATCAGGGTGAAGAGCGCCTCGATGGTCGACTCGGCGCCGGCATTGCGGTTGACGCCCTCGCGGTCGATGCCGTCATAACCGCGCCCGGTGGCGGCGTCATAGAGGGGCGCGCCGGCCAGATTGTTGCCGGTCAGCCAGGAAGCGGCGATCCCCGCCAGCACGGCATACTCGTACTGGCTCGTCACCCGATGGAGCGCGAGAAGACCGAGGGCGGCCGTGCGCACATCATAGGCGATCTGTGAATAGACGGCGGCCTTGCCGGAATTGAAATCGTATTCATGCAGCCAGCCGCCGGCCAGCATCCGGCTGAGGAAGACGCGGCCGCAGAATTCCGCCCGGGTCAGCAGCTCGGGCTCGGCGAGCAGGGCCGAGAGGGGGGCCAGGGCCTGGAGCTGGGCATTCCCCCAGCCGTGCCAGATGCCCGGCCAGGAATAAAAGGCGCCCGCCAAAGCTGTCTCGCCTGCGAGCTGGTCGGTTGGGGTCCGCGGGGTTTGGCCAGAAGCCGGCGCCCGCGGCTCTGTCCCCGCCTGGCGCAGGATCACGGAATCTTCTCCCGCCTGCATGGCGCAGAGTCCCTCGGCCAGCCGGGCGGCATGCCGCTGTAGGGCCGGATCCGGCTCGACAGCGAGAACGGCGGCTGCGCCGAGGAGAAATTCGGAGGTGGCATCGGCCGCATGGCGGTTTAGCAGCCAGTTGGGCCACGCCCGGCCGCCGATGGTTTCATAACTTCCATAAGCTGAAGCGAGTGCATCGAGCTGGGGTAGACAGCGCCAGAAGGCGCTGCGCAGCACCGCCGCGAAGGCAGGATCCCTCTCTCTGAAAAAGGCATAACCTTCGCCCAGCGCCCAGTAGCCGCGCGCCGCCCAGAAACCGAAGGAGGCGAAGCTGGTTGCTCCCTCCCGGTTGATGGTCAGGTCCCTGTGCACGAAATTATAAAACGTGCCATCGCTGTTCTGGAGAAGCAGGACGAAGCGGAGGAGGCTGCGGATACGCGCGAAATGGCCCGCATCGCCGGCGCGCATATAAACCACCGCGGCGCGGGCAATATCGTCAACGCAGGCGATGCCCTCGCCGGCGGCATCGGTCCACCCATAGCCCGGGGCATCGCTGTAAATGTGGACAATGGTGCAGGGCTGGCCCGCGATGGTCACCTCCTCGCAGAGGCGGTCAAGATGGGCGAGATTGACCAGGCTGCGCGGCTGTGAGGAACAGCTGCTTCCCAACGCTGCCAGGAGCAGCACCGTCCGGAACCGCTTTATGCTCAGTGCCTTCATCCCTTCAGACCCGTGCTCGCCAGACTTTCGATAAAGTAACGCTGGAAAAAGGCGTAGGCGACGATGACCGGCAGGGCGAGCAGCGTCGCGGCCGCCAGCTTGACACCCAGCTGCGCCTCCGCCATCCCGCTCACCGCAAAGATGGTCACCATCTGCGGCATGGTCATGATCGACTGGTCGCGGATGACGATCAGCGGCCAGAGGACGTCGTTCCAGGTGTTCATGAAGGTAATGATCCCGACCGTGATCAGGATGGGCCTGGAAAGCGGCCAGATGATGCGGAAGAGGATCTGCATATCACTGAGACCGTCCACCCGCGCCGCATCGATGAGCGACTGCGGCACGGACTGAAAAAATTGGCGGAAGAGCAGGATGCCAAAGCCGCTCATCATCCCGGGCACGATCAGGGCGAGATAGGTGTCGGTCCAATGGAGCTTGACCATGAGGATGTACAGGGGAATCATGGTGAGCTGAAAGGGAATCATCATGGTGAACAGGATCGCCATCACCATCAACTCGCGGCCGCGGAAGCGCAGGCGCGAGAGGGCATAGCCCACCATGGAGCCGAAAAAGAGCACCGAAGCGGTGATGGAGAAGGAAACCACCAGACTGTTGATCAGGGCGCGCAGGAGGGGGATCTTGGCGAAGACCTGTTCATAGCTGGCCAGGCTGACATGCGAAGGCAGAAGACCAAAACTGGGGATTTCCATTTCCGGCTTGAGGGTCGCCGCCACCATCCAGAGAAAGGGATAGAGGAAGACGACTGCTCCCAGAATCAGGATGAGATATGCGATGCCACGTTTCATTCGAGGGCCTCCTGCTCGACCACCTTGCGCTGTACCAGCACTACCGCCAGAATGATAAAGGCGAAGAAGAAACCAAGCGTGGCGGCATAGCCCATGCGGTTGAAATAAAAAGCCTGTTTGTAGATATAGAGCATCGCCGAGAGGGTGCGGTTCATCGGGCCGCCTCCGGTGAGCACGTAGGGCTCGATGAAGAGGCTGAAGCCGCCGATGGTCGAGAGCACCAGGACCATGATCACCGCCGGATTGAGCATCGGCAGGGTAATGTGACGGAATTTTTGCCAGGCAGAGGCGCCATCGAGGCCGGCGGCTTCATAGAGCCACGCCGGGATGTTTTGCAGGCCGGCGAGGAAGAGGATGATATAGAGCCCGACGTTTTTCCATGTCGCCATCAGCGCCACTGAGGGCATCGCCCATTCCGGGCTGGTCAGCCACGGGATTTTCCATAGGCCGAGCCGGGCGAGCAGGAGGTTGAAAATGCCGTTTTCGAAGGAGAAGAGCTGCTGCCACAGCAACGAGATGACGATGCCGGAAATCACAACCGGCATGAAATAGGCGGCACGAAAGAAGCCGCGGCCGCGGATCCTTTCGTTCAGCAACACCGCGAAGAGGAGGGCCAGGCCGATCTGCAGGGGGATGTGGATGACCAGAAAAAAGAGGGTGTTGAGGATCGCCTGCCAGAAGAGGTCATCCTGGAAAAGGCGAGCGAAATTGCCCAAACCCACCCAGCGCATCGGCGTATAAATGTCCCATTCGTGGAAAACCAGAACCAGGGAAAAGAGCAGGGGATAGGCCATGAAAAGAGCGAACCAGACCCAATAGGGCAGGGAGAAGAGGAGCCCGGCCCGGCTCTCCCCGGCTTTATGACGGCTGTGTTTCAAGTTCAATCGATCTCTCCCCCCGCTTCATCGGGGTTTGCGCATATTTTCAGCGGGACGATGTTCACTGCAGGACCTGCCGCGCCCGTTCAGCCGCGCGGCGCACCGCCTCCTCGGGGGTGCGCCGGCCCAGCACACAGCAGGCCTCGAATTCTTGCGAGATGGCATCAAAGACCTCGCGCAGCTCGGGGGCGGAGTCCACACCCCGGGTCCGCGGGGCCTGTTCGGCAAAGCGCACCATCTTGGGATGCTCTCTAAAATATGGGATATAAAGCGAATCCGTCAGCAAACCCCGACGGATCGGCAGCTGGCTAGCGATCCGGAGCAGCGCCAGATCCTGCCGGCGCGAAACCAGAAATTTGACGAAAGCCCAGGCTGCGCGGGGATTCTTGCAGGTGGAAAAGATGGCGATATTTTTCGGGTCGCCATAGGTCACCACCGGTCCCGCACTGCTGTCCGGCAGCGGGACCGGTGCATAATCGAATTCAAAGCCCGCCGGTTTGAACTTGTCGACATGGGCGATGTTCCAGGGCCCGGTTATGTGCGTGGCCACCTGCCCCGCGAGGAAGGTATCGCCCTGAAAGGTTGCCTTGGGGAAGATGCCCAATTCAAAACAGCGGCGGAAGAAGCGGAAGACCTCCACCGCGGCCGCATTATCAAAAACCACCTGCCGGTTTTTGATCAGGGTCTGGCCACCCGAGGCCGCCAGATAAAAGGTGTAAAAATCGAAGTAGCGCAGCCACCATTTGACGTTGATGTCGACGTAGAGCATCCACTGATCGGGCTGTCCGTCGCCGGTCACATCCCTGGTCAGGGCCTGACCGGCACGGATGAACTCGGAGTAGGTCGCAGGAGGGTGCGTGAATCCGGCCTCCTGCAGGCGGCGGACGTTGTATTCCATCATGATCGGGTTGCTCTTCCAGGGCATTTGGTAGAGACGGCCGTCGTCGTACTGAAAGGCCTCCCGCTGCCCCTCCGGCAGCCGTGCCGCGGCGACGGAGTCGAAATCAGCGAAGGAATCCAGCGCCACCAGGGCTCCGGCACGCACAAACTGGCCGACCACGCCCGGCCATATGTTCGAACAGACATCCGGGGTGGTCTTGCCGACGACCGCCGCCAGCAACACCTCTTCGGTCGACTGGCTCTCTGGAATCGGCTGAACCGTCACCGGCACGTCGGGATGGGCCGCATTCCATTCCGCTGCGGCGAGCCCGGCCAGTTCGATCTCTTGTGCATTGGCGGCCGGCCAGTAGACCAGCCCCTCATGCCCGGCCTTCCCACGCGGACCGCTCCGGCAGCCGCACAGCAGCGCCCCGACTCCAAGCGCGAGCATCACCCAGACCAGCCGCTGTCCGGTGTCTACTTTGCGTTCTCTACACTCCATGCGCATTTACTCCCGCCCGCCCTTGAAGCGCAGACTGATTTCTTGCTCTCCCTGCTGCAGCACGGCATGAAGCACGATCTCCCGGACCTCGCCGTGCCGGACAACTGTACCCTCCAACCCCGCACCGGCCTCCCGGAGCGGCTCCCAGGGAGATACGACGGCCAGCTCGGCCTTCTGTCCGGCCTGCCCCCGGACGCCAATCCGCAAACGCCTTTGCCGGGAATCAAGGCGAGCCGAAGTGACCACGCAGGTGGCGGCGGCCAGGTAGGGGAGAAGCGGCTGGCCGCGCTCGAGCAGGAGCTGACGCCGCGGTGAGACGGATGCAGCGGAGGGGATGACCGCTGTGTGCAGCGGCTGTCCGTCGGCCCTGATACGTCTGAACCATGCGCCATCGCCGCGCCAGGCCACCTCGACCTTGCGCCCGTTGAGCATCACCTCATAGCGGAGCTTTTGCCACCCTTGCGGCAGCCGGGGATTAAAAGCAAGGTTCCATTCGTTCTCTCGCATCCCGGCCAGCTGGTAGAGGGCATGCAGGAACCAGCCGCCAGTCCATAGAAAGGTAGGCTTGTCGATCTCGCCATAGCGCGGCGAGGCGGGGTCCGCGTTGCGGTATTCGAAAAAGGCCGGTTGGCCCAGGGGTGAGCGGCCGATGCCCTCGAGGGTCAGGTAGTGCCGCAGGACTTCCCGGGCCGAGTCGGGCTGGGCTGCGGCCAGCCAGCCGAGGGCGTACCAGACGATGCCGTGGGGCCAGACGCCGCCGTTGAGATAAAGCCCGCGGGCGCCAACCTCGCCGGGGAGGAATTCATACAGCGCATTGTACTGGTCAAAGTCCATCGGCGCGGCGATGCGGATGCCAAGGCGGCGGTCGAGCAGCTCTGTGGCGGCGGTTCTCATCAGCCGGGCGGAGCGCTCCTCGTCCAGAAGTCGCCAGGCGGCGGCCAGGAGCGAGCCGGCGTAATAGTGGCGGTCGGTGGCGCCACCCGCAAGCCCGTTGAAGAGGAATCCGGCCTGTTCATCCCAAAGCCGCTCGCCGAGGCGCTGCCGGAGCCGGTCCGCCAGCTCGAGGCCGCACGCCAGCCCCGCTTCTGGCCATCCCAGCTCTCCGCCCATGAAGGCATATTCGCGCAGGGCGCGGATGGTGAGGATGGTGATATAGGCGCGGGCACCGCGGGAGTGGCCGATATCCCACCAGTCGGGCTGCCAGGCGTACATGAGATCGTCATCGCCGCGGTTCTCGAGCATCATGCGCAGGCTTTTCTCCAGCATTGGCGCCAGCCGCTGCACCGTGAAGGCATCGCCGCTGTGGCGCAGATACGAGGCGGTCAGGAGGATGAACCAGAGGTGGTTCCAGTTGTCGGTGGAACAGAACTCGGTCTGAAAGCCGGTATCGCGCCAGTAAAAGGCATGCGGCAGGATGGAATCGGCCTTGGCTAGGCTCTGCACATAGAGCAGATCGTTGCGCACGCGTTCGCAGTCAAAATAGACGGCGCCCAGGTCGGTCAGCAGGAGGTCGTGAGTGAAAAAGAAATTGTACTCGGCTGGGCAGGGCATCGGGACGATGCGGCCGTCGAGATAGTGGCGGTTGGCCGCCATCACCGCCCGGGACCACTGGGCGGTCTGCATCAGGTCGGCATCGGGCATTTCCAGGAGCGGGCTGGCGGTGCCATAGCGTCCCGTCTCCGCCTCATAGGCCGTCACCTCGTTCCGCCAGTCCCGCACGGCCCGGGTCGCGACCGTCTCCGCCTCGCTTTGCCGGCAGGAGCCGAGCAGCAGGATTATGGACCACGCCTCACCCGGCTGAAGCACTCTCCGATAGTGGAGTTCGAGGGTTTCGCGACTGGAGCGGGCGGCGGGCAGCGCCCCGGCGTTGGCGATGAAAACCAGGGCCGAATCGGTCTCGGGGGCGTCATAGGCCGCTGCTGCCAGAGAGCAGCCGGAAGCGGTATCAGTGGGGTCCTGCAGAGTGCAGGCGACGCGCGCCGGCCGCATCCAGGCATAGGTCTGGCAGGTGCGCAGGATCCACTGCAGCGTGCCCACAAGCTCGAAGGATCGCGCTTGGTCCATATTACTGGTCAACTCGAGCTGCAGAACCAGCACCGGCAACGTCCGGCAGAAACGGTAGCGGATCGTACAACGATAGTCCGGGTTATGCTGCTGAAACTCGATCGCATAGGGGGTATAACGATAGGCCCAGGGCGCGGCGCCGAGGGAGTCGGTCCGGCCGTCGTGGGTGAGTGCAAACCGCAGCGGCCGCGACTCGCCGCGCCGCCAGTAATCGGTGCTGAGATCAATGCTGTTGGCCACGGGATAGTAAAAGCTGATCCGGGCGGGCAGCGGCCGGCTGTCATGAAATTCAGCGCCGGCGAAGGGTCCGCCCACCTCCACCTGGCCGCGCTTGCCGCTGAAAGCCGCCGCCAGCGTTTCCCAGGGATCGGCTGGTTTTCCGCCTCCGGCGGAAGCAGCCAAACCCATCAGCAGCAGCCAGGCGGCTGCCAGGGAGCGGGAGGTTCGTGATATCATGGGAGCACCTGCACTTTGCCCAGGGCCTCGCCCGCGGCCATCCGCGCCAGGATCCCGGGCACCTCCGCCAGAGGGATGCATCGGGCGATCAGGCTGGCCGTATCGATCGCAGCCGCGCCGATGAGTTGCGCCGCCTGGGCAAATTCGTGGCGGTAGGTGAAGGAGCCGAGGATCTTCCAGTCATGCGTAAAGATCTCCGTCGGCGCAAGATCGAGGCGTGCTGCGGTGGGATAGACCCCGAAGAGCAGCGCCTGTCCGCCGCGACGCAGATAACGGAACATACGGCCGGCCGCCGCTGCATTGCCGGTGGCATCGATCGCGATATCCCACAACTCGCCCCGCAGCAGCGGCGGCTCACCGTTCTCCCAGAGCAGGCTCTGCGCGGCGCCGAGCCTTGCGGCGGCCGCAACTCGCGCCGCGTCCCGGTCCACCATGGTGACCCGGGCGCCGCGCAGCTGCTGGCACACCTGCAGGTGCAGCAAGCCGATCGCCCCGGCGCCCCAGATGATCACCCGCAGGCCGGGTTCCCAGTCGAGCCGGCTTTGGCCATAAAGGACACAGGCGAGGGGCTCTGTGAAGGCCGCCGCGCCGGGATCGGCGCCGGAGAGGCGATGCAGATTGGCTGCCGGGGCGCAAACCCGTCCGGCGAAGCCGCCCGGCCGGGTCACGCCAATGGCTTCGTAGGCTTCGCAGAGATTGATCTCTCCCCGCCGGCAGGCTGGACAGCGGCCGCAGCGGATATTGGGATCCACGGCGACGATATCGCCTATCTCCAGGCCGGTCACGCCGAGTCCGGATGCGATCACGCGGGCGGAAAATTCATGGCAGGGGATGACCGGATAGCGGCCGAGGAAATCACCCTGCCAGATGTGCACGTCGGTGCCGCAGATGCCGCCGGCGAGCGGCTGCAACAGACACTCGCCGGCACCTGGCTCCGGCTCGGGGACCTGCCGGTGATGCGCCGCCCCCGGCTTTTCGATGACGATGGCCTCCATACTGCTCCTTAAAACGCCATGCTGAATGAGAAGCGCTGGGCGTTTTCAAGGCGGCCGAAATCGGCATAGGCATAGTCCAGCTGGATCAAAATATTGCCGAGATTCCGGGTGGCGAAGCCGGCCCCCAGGGTGAGACCCTGCTCGCGATCGCGCAAAAATAGATCGCGATAGCCGGCGCGGAGAAAGAGCATCTCCCGGAATCCGTACTCCATGCCGAGATTGATCGATTCGGTATTGTCACTGGGATGGATGGCATCGGCCGCGACCGTCAGCCGGTGCAGGGGCGATTTCCAGGGCTCCATGGCCAGACCGAACTGGAAGGTCAACGGCAGCGACCACTCCCCGGTCTTCAGGTTGGCCGGGATGCGATCGTTGTTGCCGAGGATGTTGGGATCGATGTCCTGATAGACCAGAAGATCCTTGCCCTCCATGCGCATGTCGGTGCCGAAATTGCTCAAGGAGGCACCGATGCGCAGTCCGTGCAGCCCGGTGACGAAGAGGGTGCCGAAATCGATGGCAAAACCATCCGCATTCTCATGCCAGATGCTCTGGGTGATGTATTTGACGTTGAAGCCGATCGAGAAACGGTCGGTCAGACTGCGCGCATAGGTAAGGCCGAGGGCGAGATCGCTGGACGAAAAGATCTCGCCGGTTCCATCCGGCTGGTCGGTGGTGCGCACCGGCATGTCACCGTAATCGAGGGAGGTCAGCGAGGCCCCGAGGCTGCCGAAGGCCCCCAGCGGGAGGGTGAATCCGGCGAAATTGAACTTTAAATCGGCGAGCCAGCGGGTATGCATCAGCAGAAGCTGGATATCGCTGCTGCGGGCGATGCCGGCGGGGTTCCAGTAGAGCGCGCTGGCATCGTCGGCGGTGCCGACAAAGGCCCCGCCCATTCCGGTCGCCCGCGCGCCGACGCCGATGGAGAGGAAGGGGGCGGCGGTGACGCCGACCTTGGCGACATCCCCGGCGAAGAGCGCCGCAGCCGTCAACAGCAGGGAAACTGTCATGACGATCTTTTTCATAAGCGATTCCGTAAAATGTTCAACGGCAGGTCACTTGATGACCGCGAATTTGTCGATGTGGGTACCAATGCCGGGGGCGTCGACCTGGAAGAGGTAGATGCCGTAGGCGATGTCCATCCCGTCCTTGGAGACCAGGTCCCAGCTCTCGGAACCGTCGTCGATGCTGCTGTCGTGCTCGATACTATCGACCAGATAGCCACGCACCGTATAGATGCGGATGGTGCAGCGGGCGGGCAGGTGATTGAAAAAGATGCGGCGCTCTCCCCGGCCAAAGCGGAAGGGATTGCGCGGTTCCCAACTGGCGGCGGCGCAATAGGGATTGGGCACCACCGTGATGGCGGCCAGGCCATCCCGTGCCAGGCTGGTACTTGCGCGCGCGCCCTGGACCGTGAAGCGGAAGCTTTCGCCGTCGCGGAAGGGCTTGGTGGTGCGGATCCGGAAGATATCTCCGGCGGCCGGCCGGTCGTTTCGCCCCGCAGCCGGACTGTAAAAGAAGGTCCAGGCCACCTTGAATCGGGATTTGGGCGTAGGCAGCGGCTCACCCAAGCGCAGACCGGTGACGATGGTGACCGAATCTCCAGGCGAAAACTGGCCATCCTTGTCCTTGTCGCCGAAGAGAAAATCCATCACGCGCCCTTCGGTGGTATTGTAGATCATAAAGGGCACGGCGATCGCCTGTTGGCCGAACAGAAGGGCTTGCGAGGTGTCGACGATGTGATCATAAAAGGTCATTTCGAAATCAGCGGGATAGGGGACGAAGCGCCCGCTCAGGCTGGCATTCTTGCCCACGCGGAAGCTCCAGCCATGCTGGCCCTTGACCCATCCGGTCTCGGCCTCAATGACCTGACAGGTGGTGTCGCCGTTGACATGGAGCACCATTCCTTCCAGAACCGGGGTGGTGCCGAGGCCCTCCTCCAACTGCGCTCCTTCGAGCAACTTGACCTGCGACGCGGTATTGTTGCAGTCGAAGGTCGCCCTGCGGTTGAGCGCGAAGGCAGAGGTGTCATGAAAGACCACTTCATAGGTGGCGTTATCCTGCAGGGCATTGGCGTCGAGCAGCTCCACCTCGAGCCGGCCGGTGCCGGGACCGTTATGCTGCAGCCCGCCCGCCAGCTGTGGCGGCTGGTACCCCGCGGCAGGCGCGCGCGGAGTGATCACCGCGCAGTTGATGTCGACATACTCCACTACCCCGGCGGCGCTGACGCGGATGACGCTGGAGGCCTCGGAGGGGGATATCCCGGAGGTCACGCCGGTTGAGGTGACGGTCACCAGGCCGCGGTCATAGGGGACCACGGCATAGTAATAGGTCTGGCCGTTTTCGACGTCGGTATCGACATAATAGTGGCGCAAACCGGTGTCCTTGCCGAGGTCGAATTTGATGCCCTCGATGTCGATCGGGTGTAGTCCTTTGATGCCGTTCTTGAGGTCGAATTCAGCGATGTACTTGCGGAAGCGCGCCTTGCCGTACGAATCGGTGATGACCTGGGCCTCGGAGAATTCCGCATCGGTGGTGCGGTAGATGCGGTAGCCCTCGAAATCATGCGCCTGCAGGAAGGGATCCCATGACTTTTCCGCCGTATCATCCCAATAGAGCACGACCTTGTGGTCGCCGGGTACCGCGGTCAGACGCGACTTGTCCGGGGGCCGGGCGAACTGATAGGTGGCGTTGTAGATCTGCTGCACCGTTTTTTTCTCACGGGCCAGCTGGGCCTGGTCCTCACCGAAGAGGAGCGACATGGAGTAGAACTGGGTGTCGCCCGCTTTCAGTTCAAAGGGACCGGAGCTGAAGAACATGCCCAAATTGGTGTTCTGCACCAGTTTTTCACGCGGCGGCGGTGCCGATTTCAGGCCATTCCAATAGGCCTCATCGTTCTCCATTTTGTACTCGTGCAGCACGAAAACCTGAAAGCCGGTCAGACCGATCTGGTCGGATTCATCCTTGTCGAGAAAATCGAAATCGGGTTCGCCAGCGGTGGGGATGCCATCGCCCTCGCCCGCATCGGGTCCCGGATAATTGCTGTCGTTGGGATCGAGGCCGTCGGCGCCGAGATCGTCGTTGAGCGGCTCGCCGGCATCCCACTGACCGTTCCCGTTGAGATCCGAATAGGGATCCCAGTTGATGTTCTCATCGCCGGACCAATGCGGCTTGATCTCGCGGTCAGGATAAAAGTCTTGAAAGGCCTTGATGTCATCGACCCCGTAGGGATAGGTGGAGAGGAACACCCCAGGTCCGCTGTCGCGCCGTTCGTTGATCAGACCGTCATGGTCGTTGTCGCGGCTGTCACGGAAGATGCCGGGGCTCTCGAGGAAAGCGAAGCCGGCCACACCGACAGGCGCCCAGTTGTTGGGACTGCCGTAGCCGTTGCCGTCAAAAGCCCAGGCGATGTCGAGGTCGAGGTCATAACTGCCGGCATCGTCGGCGGAATCATCATGACCGCCGATACCCCAATCGATGTGGAAGGCGAAATAGGTGCTGTCATAATTCTTTTTGCCCTCGTTGGTGATAAAATAAATGGAAAAGATGCAGTCCTGGGCGAGCACCTGGTTCCACTGAAAGAGGCGGGAAGCCACTTCGATGCCGAGGCCACGGCGCGACGAATCCGCCGGATCGGGGTAATAGAGAAATTTTTCATCGGGGTCGTCGTCGAAGACGAAATAGGTCTCGAGATCCGCGTTGGTCTTGCCGCGGCCGAAAAAGCCGTTCCACTGGCCATCCCACTCTGAATTCTGATCGGGCCAGGTGGCCGGCCAGGTGGTCGGGTCGTTGCTCATCGCCGGATAATTGTGGATGTTGGTCTTGACATCCGGATTGAAATAGCCCGGCAGGGGGGCAAAGCCCCAGGGGATGCCATCCGGCGAGGTCGACATATCCTCGCGATAGCGAGTGACTACGTCGTGATAACGCTTGCCGCGGATATCGACGATGGGGGCTGCGACTATGAGGGCAACACCGTCGACGTAGGTGTGGCCGCTTCCTTTGGGCCATTCGCCGGAGGGCCAGGCCGGCTCATCCCAGTTGGCGATTTCACCGTGGTTGGCGAAGACCGTGCGCACCACGTTGCCGTCCATCGTGCCCCAGCGCGTGTTGGGCAGGGCGCCGACATGCGGATCCGGTTTGCGTTGGGCCCAGAGCGGCTGCAGGGAGAGGGCCAGGAGCAGGCAGCAGAGTATTTTCAGGCGATTCATAATCACCACTTTCTCGTTTTGATTCAGAACTCAAGCCCGATACCCGCCAGGATCTGCCGCGGATCGGAATAAAAATTGGGGCGGGCGAGATATTCGGAGAGGCTGTTGACGCCAAAGATCGTCCCCGAAGTCTGCGCCGACAGGGTGTAATTGGCGCGGCCTGTATCGCTGTACACATCCAATTCGTTTTTCTGATCCAGGAGATTGTAGATGCGCACAAAGATGTTGAGATTCTGCTTCCCTACCTTGAAATTACGGTAGGCGTAGAAATCAAAGTTAGAAAAGGCGGGCTTGCGCTCGCTGTTCTCGACCGCGGTACGCACATTCTGCTGGGTCGGCGTGTAGGGCAGCCCGCTGCCGAGACGGCCGATCAGGCTCGCCGACCAGACCCGGGCATCGCCGGCCGTGAGCGAGAGATTAAGACTGTGGGTGCGGTCCCAGTTGAGCGGCACCAGCTGCTTCTGCGGCTCGCGTCCGGCTTGCGCATCGAGGAAGGCCGAGGCTGGGTCGGAGGCGTCCCCGCGCGCGATCTGATAGGTGTAATCGACTGTCGCGCCGAATCCTCCTGTCAGCCGTTTTTCGAAGGCGAAGGTCAATCCCTTGACCCCGCCGTAATCCCGGTTGATGTACCGGGCATACCGGATGCCGGTCGTGGTGTGGAGGATCTCCGTACCGAGGAGGTTGCGGATATCCTTGAAATAGGCGGTTACCTCCAGAGAGAGATCCGCCCCCAGCTGCTGCTGCAAACCGATCTCGTAGATCGTGGTCTTTTGCGGTTTGAGCTCGGCATTGCCGATGGTGTTGGGCACCCGCTCGGGCGGTGAGGTGCTCCCGTAATCGGAGGTGGCGTAAAGCTCGAAATCGGGATTCGAGAAGAGGAATTCAAAATTGGGGATCTGGAAGAAATGGCCATAGGAGATGTGAATCGCTCCGCGGTCGGTGATGGGATACGAGAGGCCGAAACGCGGACTGAGTTGCTGGCTGGTTTTGGGCGTGCGCAGCGGGGAGGCCGCGGGCTGGAGAAAATCGACGGGCACAACCCCGGCCGACTTGAAATAATCGTAGCGCACCCCCGCATTGACAACCATGTAGGCCAACTCGATCTTGTCCTGCACATAGGCCGATACCTCGAGTGGATGGAGGAGGTATTCGTCGTTGTTCTGGACATTCTTCGTCACCGCTGGGACATAAGGCTTCCAATGGGTATCGCGGTTGAGGCGGATCTCGAAGGAGCGCAGCCACATCCGATGCTGACGGTATTCCAGTCCCATCTTGAGCTGGTGCTCGTTGGTCGCCTGTGAGGTGAAATCTACCTTGCCGACGCTGGTGGTGGTGTTGCGCAGGAAGTGCCACATCTGCTGGCCGCCGGTGAGGAAGGCATTGCCGCTGGCCGCGTCGAGCAGTTTGGGATTGACATAACGCGCATCGTACGGATCCGCATAGACATACTGCTTGTAGTCGGTGTAAAACCGCGCCATCTTGACGGTGAAGAAATTGCGCTGATTCAGCACCGAGGTCCAAGTCAGGTTGTTGTTCCAGCCGAGCTGATGGCGCCAGAAATCGCCATCAGGATTGAGGCGGAACTGGTGTTCGTACTCGCGGTATTTCTGCCGCTGCACCAGCCCCTCATATTCGAGCTTGTTGGCGTTGGAGAGCTTGTACGCCAGCTTGATCTGGCCGGTATATCGCCGGCTCGGCCGCATGGCCACATAATCGGTGCTCTGTTTGAGGCTGTCGGCGTAGTGCGCAAAATCTTGCTGTGAAGTGAAACGCCGGCCCTTGCCATGTGACTCGATATACCAGTCGCGCACATCGCTACTGGGAAAGTTGGCCGAGTCGGAGGGGAGGAAGATCCGGCGTCCGTAGAGCGCCCCCTCGTTATCATAATAGCGGCCGGAGGCGAAAAAGGTCAGCCGGTTGTGCAGGGCGGGGACCGGTCCGCTCAGAGTGCCTTCGAGGTTGGAGATCGGATTGAAGGCGTCGACATTCCAGAAGATGTCGGTATGGGTGCTGACATAATCCCCGACATAGCTGGTGAGTGAACCGTGATACGATTCGCCGCCTTCCTTGGTGACCACGTTGACGATGCCGGACATGGCCTGGCCGTATTCGGCATTGAAGGTGCCGCTGATCACCTGCAGTTCCTGCACGGCGGTATTCTCCACCTGCACCGCGGAGCTGCCGGAATAGACATCATTGATCGAGATGCCGTCGATGAGGTAACCCACCTCGCCACTGCGGCCGCCGCGAAAGTGCCCGTCGACCACACCGGCCTGCAGATTGATAACATCCTGCATGTTATCGACCGGCAGGCGGCCGATGATCTCGGAATTGACCGTAGCGACCGTGGAGGTCAGATCGCGTTCGACCAGCGGTTTGGTGGCCGTGACCGTGATGGTCTGGCCGGTTTGCAGAACGGTTTGGGAGAGGCTGAAATCGACCGTAGTGGTCTTGTCGATCGAGACCTGCACCCGGTCGTAGGTCATCTCGGTATAGCCGAGCATTTTGGCGCGCAGGGTATAGATCCCCGGCGGCACCCGCAGGATCAGGTACTGCCCCTCGAGATCGGAGACGGCGCCGAGGCTGGTCCCCTCCACGATGATATTGGCGCCGGGCAAACCCTCACGGGATCCGGCATCCGCAACGCGGCCGACAATTTTTCCGGTCGTCCCGGCCAGCAGCGGCGCCGCCAGCGCACAGGCCACGGCTAGCAGCCATAAAACACGTTCAAGTCGCATGGGTGGCTCCCATTATAGCAGTATGCCACGCACCCGGATGGGTGCGTGGCATATGCGGTTTTACTTGAGCAGGGTCATCTTGCGCATCATGCGTGCGTCTTTGGTCTCGAGAACGTAAACATATATCCCGGAGGCGGCCATCTGGTTGTTCTCATCGCGCCCGTCCCAGAGGATCTGGTGTTCGCCCGCGGCCATTTTAGCGGAGATCAGGGTGCGGACGAGATTGCCGAGGAGATCGTAGACCGCCAGCTTGACCCGGTCTTCCTTCGGCAGGGAGAAGCTGATCCGCGTCTCGGGATTGAAGGGATTGGGATAGTTCTGGGCGAGGCGGTAAACCGCCGGCAGCGCGGCTGTTTCCTGGCCGGGAACCCGGGTCACATTGCCCTCGACCACCGCGAAATCATCCCAGTAGACCTTGCCGGTAGCCTGATGCTGCATGCGCGCCCGGATTGACATGCGCGTCGCGTTCGCTGGCGGTGCGACGGTGAAGGTGTAGAGGGTCCAGTCCTTGTCCGCCACGCTCTGGTCGACGACAAAGAAATCGGTGCCACCAACCTCCGCCCATCCCGCCTCATTGGTATGATAGGTCAGGGTGAAAAAGACCGATTTTTCGACATCCTGGGTCGTGTTGATGGTCACGCCCTCGGTTTTCACCCAGGCCTGCACCGTGTAGAGCCGGTTGGGCAGGATCGGGTTGCGGTCGCTGATGGCGACCACCTCGGCCGGATTGGAAGCCTCATCCGAGAGGAGCAGGGAGTAATCACCGGTATGAGCGGCATCACGGGTGATGCTGACCGTGCCGTAATCCTGCTCGCCCTCACTCATCCGGTCCTTCCAGAAGAACCAGCCTGCAGGCACGCCAAAGTTGGCATTGTAGAGATCGCCAAGCCAGCCGCTGGCCCCTGGGGCCACCTTCATAAAGATATCATCCAGCCAGACCGTGCCGGTGGCGGCAGGGCCAAAAGCGAACTGGATGCTCATGGAGTCGGCATCGGTCGGAAGAACGATGGGGGCGTCGTTCTTGATTTCGGTCCAGTCGCTGGTCGTCTGGGTCTGGGGGACCTTGAGGACGACCGGCTGGCCGAAAATGACGGCCTTGTTCTTGTCGAAGAAGGTGTAAACGAGGTGGATCTCGCCGTCGGCGGTTACCGGATTGACATTGACATTCTCCGTCTTGACCCAGCCGCCGATCACCATCTCGATGTTGGCCGGTATGCCCGTCGTCGGATTCCACTGCAGTTTGGCCATGTTTGCGCTGGTCTGCCAGGCGGGGGTTTCATTGCCCGAGCCCTTCTGGATCATCAAGCTGCGCTGCGGCGAACGCGCCACGTCGCTGGTCCAGGCCAGGGTCGCACCGCTTTCATTGACCTTGGTCCAGTAGGCGGGCAGGTCGGCCTCAAAACCCATGCCATTGGCCACCTGGGCGATCGGCATCACCTGGAAATCATCCCAGTAGACATCCCCGGTCGCCTGGTGCTGCAGCCGGGCACGGATCGAGATGCGCCGGTCAAGTGGCTCGGTTTTGATGCGGAAGGTGTAAAGCGCCCAGTCGCGGTCGGCCGCACTCTGATTGACGACAAAAAAGTCCGAGCCGTGACGCTCGGCCCAGCCGGCCTCGTCCGAGTGGTAGGTGACGGTGAAGAAGATCGATTTTTCGACGTCCTTGGTGGTGTTGACCGTGGCCCCTTCAAGCTTGACCCAGGCGGAGATCAGATACTCGGTATCGGGCTGCACCGGATTGCGGTTGGAGATGGCCACCACCTCATCCCCATTCGTCGCATTGTCGGAGACGCGCAGCGAATAGAGGCCGCTGTGGGCGTATTTGCTGGTAATGGTGACGATGCCCTTTTCATCCCCGATGCCCTCGGACATGCCGCCCTTCCAGAAGAACCAGCCCTCGGGGACGCCGAAATTGGCGTTGTAGAGATCCCCGATCCAGCCGCTGGCGCCGGGTGCCACTTTCATAAAGATATCGTCCAGCCAGGCAGTGCCGGTGGCCTGTGCGCCAAAGCCGAAGCTGATAACCAGCGAATCGGCGTCGACGGGCAGCACAATCGGGGCCTCATTCTTGATTTCGGTCCAGTCGGTGCTCGCCTGCGCTTGCGGCGCCTTGAGCACCACCGGCTGGCCGAAGATCAGATTCTTGTCCTTGTCGTAGAAGGAGAACGCCAGCTGAATCTCCTGGGCCGCATTCGCCGGATTGACATTGACGTTCTGGGTTTTGACAAAGCCGCCGATCACCATCTCGATGTTGGGCGGTATGCCCGTGGTCGGATTCCACTGCAGCTTGGCCATGTTGCCGGAGATCCACAGGGGATCGGCGCTGCCGGCCGTCTTGCTGATCTTCAGGGAACGTTCGGCTGAACGCCAGACATCCGTGGCCCATTCCACCGTCGCATCGCCGTGTGCATAGCCGGACCAGTTGGCGGGTTGCTGGGATTCGTCAAAGTTAAGGTTCGCCTTGGCAATGCCGAGCGGATAGATGCGGATATCATCCCAGTAAGTGTTGCCCGTAGCCTGATGCTGCATGCGGGCGCGGACCGAGATCCGCGAGGCATTGGCAGGCACCTTGAAGGTGAAGGAGTAGAGCCGCCAATCCGAATTGTCCCTGGACTGATCTACGACGACAAAATCCTCGCCACCCACTTCGGCCCAACCCGCCTCGCCGGAATGGTAGGTGATGGTGAAAAAGATCGCCTGCTCGATATCCCGTTTGGGATTGACGGTGGTATTCTCCAGCTTGACCCACGCGGAGAGGCCGTAGGAGCGGCCGGGTTCAACCGCATTGCGGTCGGAGATCGCGACTACCTCGGCGGGGTTGGTGGCGTCATCGGCGACCAGCAGCGAATAGCGCCCGCGATGGGCGTACTTGTCGGTGAGGGTGACGGTGCCATAATCCTGTTCACCTTCGCTCATCCGGTCCTTCCAGAAGAACCAGCCCGCCGGAACGCCGAAATTGGCATTATAGAGATCGCCGAGCCAGCCGCTGGCTCCAGGCGCCACCTTCATAAAGAGGTCATCCAACCAGACGGTGCCGGTGGCATTGGCACCGAAAGCAAAGGTGATGATCATCGAGTCGGCATCCGCCGGCAGAATGACCGGGGCGCTGTTCTTGATCTCCGTCCAGCCGATGCTGGCCTGATTCTGGGGAATCGGAATCGTGACGGGCTGGCCGAAGATCATGTTTTTGGACTTGTCGTAAAAGGTGAAACTGAGGGTGATCTCGGAAGCCGCCGAAGTGGGGGCGGTGTTGACATTTTCGGTTTTGACCCAGCCGCCGATCACCATCTCGATGTTGGCGGGAATGCCGGTGGTCGGATTCCATTCCAGCTTGGCCATGTTGGCGGATTGCCAGGCCGGAGCATCGGCGCCGCCGCTCTCGGAAATCTTGAGCGAGCGCTGCGGGGAACGGTACTGATCCGTCGCCCAGGCGACTTCGGCATCGTTGGCATCGACCTTGTACCAGTTGGCGGGGAGTTCGGCGTTTTCGAAATCGCCATTGCTGATCGTATTGATCTGGGCAAGGGCAGGCTGCAGGGCCATTCCCAGACAAAGGATCAAGGCGCCCCACAGGACTTGTTTGCAAAGTGTCATAGTTACTCCTCCAGGTTGATTAGGGTAAACAGCAAATGGTTGCGAAAAAGCCAGGCGAGCCCAACGCAGCGATGAATCCTGGGAAGAGTGCGGGAATACAGGGCTGCCGGCCTGGATCCGCCTTGCGGGCGGACTACCGGCCGTCTCACCTCCTCTCTTTTATTCGGTCACAGTTTGTAGTGGCGATGGCGTCTGATTGCATACTTAATAGATAGCAGGCGGGCTCCGGAATGAAGCACGACATCCGGATGTCGGCGCCCGCCGTTCAGGTTGATTCCCGGCAGACCAGCCGGACCGGAACAACGATCTTGGTGCCTACTGAAGCTGTCCCCGCGATCAGCTGGACCAGCAAACGCACGGCCAGCGCGCCCATCTCCTCTTTAGGAACGTGCAGAGTGGTCAGGGTCGGCCGGGCGGTGATGGCGGTCTCGACATCATCAAAGCCGGTGATGGCGACGTCCTCCGGGATGCGCAGCTTGCGGTCACGGCAGGCGCGCAGGATGCCGCTAGCCAGGGCATCATTGGCCGCAACGAAGGCGGTCGCCTTTATCCCGTTCTCGAGGGCCTGTACGGCGGCCTCAAAACCCTCCTGGGCGCCGCTGAGAAGGGCATCGGCGAAGATCCGCGGCGCACTGGCATCGAGGCCATGCTCAGCCATGGTCTGGCAAAAGGCCTCCCGCCGCTCGCGCATGCCGGGATGCTGAAAATCGCCGCCGACAAAGACCAGATCGCGGTGGCCCTTTTCGATGAGATGGTTCACCGCCTGGCGGATGCCATCGGCGTTGTCAATCAGCACGGAAGAGTAATTCCCCGTCGTCGGATAATAGTCTATCAGCACGCAGGGAAGGGCCCGTTCCTTGATGTAGTCGAGGATCTTCTGGGGCACTGTGCCGGCGAGGATGACGCCGTCGACATTTTTTTCCAGCAGGAAGCGGGGGATATTTTTTTCGGAAAACTGCTGCTCGATTGTGGTCAGGAGCACATAGTAATCGTGGGAGCGGGCTTCGAATTCGGTGCCGAGGAATATCTTGGTGTAAAAGGGTTCTGCGTTAGAAAAGTGGTCGGAGCTGAGGATGAAACCGAGGTTGCCGCTGTGTCGGGTGACGAGGCCGCGCGCGGAGCGTTGCGGGTGGTAGTGGAGTTTTTCGATAGCTTCGAGTACCTTGCGTTCGGTCTCGCGGCTAACGCGTCCCTTATGGTTGAGGACCAGGGAGACAGTGGAAACCGCCACGCCCGCTTCACGCGCGACTTCGCGAATGGTCACATTCATCGAAACGATTTTCTTTTTAAATTCGTCAAAAAATAGTAAATTACATGCTTTTGGTGCCTCATTACTGGTAAAATTGTCGAAACGTTTCGACTCTGTAAGATAGCCTATTTTATCACGTATGTCAAGTGAAAAAAACTATTTTTTTGAGTTTTTACAAGGGGGAAATCATCACAAGCCTTACGCCACCGCACGGAATACACCCGTTTTTTCTGGGATTCAAGCCTTCTTATGAGAGGACTAGATCGCCTTGAGCAGCGCCTGCGCAAGGGGGGCGAATTCGCTTTCGGGCAGTGTGGAGAGCAGTCGCTCTAGGTAGGGGTGGGCCATGGCGGCATGACCCTCGCGGACGAGGGCCGCCGCAAGCCGCAGCAGGGCGTCGTCGTAGAAGGAACTGCCGGGGTACTGCAGCACCTGGCGGAAGGCCCGCTGTGCCAGGGCTGGTTTGCTCAGGGCGGTGAGGCACTCGCCCATCTCGTAAAAGCAATCGCCGCGGCGGGGATGATCGGGATAAGTATCGGAGAGGTGTAACAGGACTATCAAGGCTTCGCGCCAGGATTTCGTCTCTTCGAGAGCGAGGGCGAGATCGAACTGCTCCCGCCATTTTTTATCCGGATCCTGCGGCGCGACGAACTCGGCACCCCACGGCACAGCTTGCGCGGCTGGCGCGCTGAGGCTGTCCGCCGAGGGGTCCAGAAGCAAGGTCGATTCCGGTGCGGGGCTGGCAGTCAGCTCAGGGGTGGATGGCCTCTCCGCAGAATCGGGCCTGGTGAGTGGACCGTGCGTACTTGCACTTTGGGGGTCCGGCATGCGGATAACGGTGATCTCGATCTTGCCGCCGCTCAAGGCCGCAATCTCCTGGATGTGCGCCAGCCGCCGCGCGGCTTCCGCCTCCGAGTACCAAAAACCGGTTTGTGCCAACAGGGCAGGCGCAAATCCCGCCAAGATGGCCACCATCCAACCGCTGCTCCTCATCATTCTCCACCGCCCTTCCGCCTGCCCTGCTGACTATCCCGGTTGCTTTCCCTTCTAATATAGGCATGATGATCCGGTTTTGCGGAGACCTGTCTTGCATTGTGTGAGCCGGATCATCTTTTGCGCCGCTCCCCGCCGCTGCGAATGATGCTTGCTTTTATGCCCAGTTCTTTGTAAGATATAAACAGATTAAAGGCCGAAAGGACGCCATGAACGAGCCCCTTGACATTCCCCTCCCTGAAGGACACGCCCAGGCCCGCGTTTCCGCGGTCGACCGTGGGGCCTTCCGGATCCTTAACGGCCTGCGCGAAGTGCCCGCGGAACTGGCCGGCAAATTTTACTTTCTTGCCGATGCGGCGGATGCACTGCCCTGCGTGGGTGACTTTGTTGAAGCGCAATACTATGACGACGACTCGGCGGCGATCATTCACAGCCTGCTCCCGCGCCGCTCCTTCCTGCGACGCCGTAAAGCCGGCGAGCGGGTGGAGTACCAGATGATCGCCGCCAACATCGACCTGGCCTTCATCATCCAGTCCTGCCATTTCGATTTCAATATACGCCGCCTCGACCGTTATCTGGTGATGGCCGCCGACGGCGGGGTCGAGCCGGTCATCCTCCTCAGCAAAACCGACCTGGTCACGCCCGAAGCGCTGACGGAGATGATCGCCGCCGTCCGCACCGCCGGGATCAGCGCGCGGATTCTCCCCCTCAGCAACACCACGGGTGCCGGCATGGAGGAATTCCGGGCGCTGCTGACACCCGGCATGACTTGCTGCCTACTCGGTTCCTCCGGCGTCGGCAAGACCACCCTGATCAACCGCCTACTCGGACGCGAGATCTTGAGCACCAGGGAGGTCAGCGCAACCGGCGAGGGCACCCACACTACCTCCCGCCGGCAGCTCATCCCCCTCGAAAATGGCGCCATGGTGATCGACACCCCGGGAATGCGCGAACTCGGTCTCCTCGGCGCCAGCGAGGGCATGGAGCAGGGCTTCGACGAGATCCAGACCCTGGGGAGCCGCTGCCGTTACAGCGACTGCCGCCACGTTCAGGAACCCGGCTGCGCGGTGCGGGCCGCCGTTTCAGCAGGGACGCTGAGCCAAGAACGCTACAACAATTATTTAAAGCTGAAGAAAGAGTCGGATTACTACGAGATGTCGTATCTGGAGAAACGCCGGAAAGACAGGGAGTTCGGCCGCTTCATCAACAAGGCCCTCAAGCAGATGAAGAAGTGAAGGGCTCTATGCACAAAGGCAACGCTCAGGCTGCGGTAGTATGGATCCTGCCCGGAGATCCTGGCACCTGGTGCGCAACCGGTCACGAACCGGGCTGATTGGAGGAGAGGTGATCCATGCGGACAGGGAAAACCATCCTTCTGCTCTCGAGGGTCCTACTTTTTCTGCTGGCCCTGAATCCGGGCTGCAGGGAAGAAAAAAATCCTGCAGCGCCGCCATCCGGTTTCGATTTTGACCGGAATCCCATCCCCCGGTTCGTCCGCCATAATTTTATCGATGCGGGGAGGATGGCACGGATCTCCAGATTCCGCTCCGCCGCCGGCGTGGACTATTCGGATGATCTCGAGCACTGCCGCAGTATGCTGCACTATTTCGAGCCCCGTCCCGATCTGGAGTGGTCGAGCCTCACTGTCTCTTCGCCGGTTAATGGCAAGATCGTCCGATTGGTCCAGAACCAGCCTGCCCTGGAGATGGTCATCCAGGCGCAGGAGTACCCCGATTTCGAGTTCCACCTGTTCAATTTCGCTCCCCTCGAATCGCTGGGCGCCGGCCAGACCGTGCAGGCCGGGCAACCTGTCGGCGACTATGTGGACCGCCTGATCCCCTCAGCCATCGCTGTGAGTGTCAACTCCACCCAGGGCCGGCGGCTGATCTCATGGTTCGAGGTGATCACGGATTCCTTGTGGCGCACCTATGGAGAATGCGGCATCTCCACAACAGATGAATTCATCATTCGCAGGCAAGCGCGCGATGCCGATCCCCTGACTTGCAAGGATGGTATTTTCACGGCCGGCGGCCACCTCGATAACTGGGTCACGATGAATTGCCACTGGGACGTCGATACCTGGGGCTACCCGCGATTTGTCGATGTCCATTATATCGATTTTGACCGGGTCTACAAGATATCAAAATTCCGCTCTGCGGTCGGACATGACTATTCCGATGAGTATGAGCACTGCCGCAGCATGAAGCACTATTTCTGGTTGAACGGCAATTCGGGTTGGGAGAACGCGCGAATTTACGCGCCGGTCAACGGCACGGTGGTCTGGCGCTTCGAGGAATTCCTCGGTACGCAACTCTGGATCCAATCGGACCGCTATCCGGATTTTCAGTTCGGCATTTTTCATGTCATCCTGGCGGATTCGACTTTACGGGAGGGACGGAAAGTGGCCGCCGGCGAACTCCTTGGCACCCACTACGGCACGCGGACTTACTCCGACATCGCGGTTGCCGTTATCACACCGTATCATCGCAAGCTCATCTCCTATTTTGAGGTGATGAGCGATGCACTATTTCAGCGTTACCAGGCGCGCGGACTGATCCGCCGCAGCGATGTGATCATCAGCCGGGAGGAGCGCGACGCCGCGCCCCTCGTCTGTTCTGGCGAGAGCTTTACAGCCGGCATGGGCGTGCTCGAGGACTGGGTCACACTGCGACAGAAAAACTGATGCGGTTCCTCGCTGGCGTGTCAGGTATCAGTGGGCCCTGGTTTTGCATCTATCTGATCGTTAAGAATCTGGCGCCGGCCGCCGCTTCGGCGAAGACCGCGGACGCAGGATGACTTTTATCCTCCGTAACATCCTGGGCATTCCGGTCTGGACCATCGGATTGGTTTTGGCTGGACACGAGCGTTCACCGCTGATTTTTTCACCCTCGCTTGTGGCAGAAACGATCGGGTGGTGCCTGAACCTCCTCGGCGGTCTGATTGTCCTCCTCGCTCTGAACGCACTGCAGCACCGTGCCGCCATGCCCTCCATGCAAGATCAGCTTATCCAGCATGGTCTCTATGCCAGACTGCGTCATCCCATTCATGGCGGCCTCCTGCTGATGCTCGCGGCCTTTATTCTCCTCAGGCCCACCCGGACGCTTGCGCTGGCTGTGGCTCTCGCAGTGGTCTGGATCGCGATGCAGTCCTGGCTGGAAGAGCGCGATCTGATCCAAAGAATGCCGGCCTACCGGGACTATATGAAACGGGTCCCCCGTTTCCTGCCGCGATGGTACCGGCCGCTGGAGTGATGGATGCCGGCGCTATCGCAGCTTTATGGTAATGCCCCGCGAAGCTGGAGGAATGCTATGCATCCGATATCTTTCAATCGATATACCCGTGGTTTTGTCCTGGTTTGCCAACTGGCCGGAATCAGCCTTGCCCCAGTGCCGGCCACCGCGGAAACCAAGAGTTTGCGCTATTGGATCAGTGGTGGATTGGGGATTTGCTCACTCGGAGATATGGCGGGGAATCTCCATGCTGGACTGCAAAACGGTGCGATCCTTCTGTCAATGCGGACGACCGTCAATTCGGCGGGGCTGTTTGACGATGAGTTTTATGATACGGCCCTATTGCTCGGTCCCTCGGTGAGGCACTCCCGCTGGCAGGCTTCCATCGCTGCCGGTGTCGCACGGGTGACCGGATCACGCGGGAGTGGTCTGAACATCTTTGCATCGGGGAGTGCAAGAAAAGCGATCAGCCCTCGGGCTGGTCTGCCTCTGGAGGTCCAGCTCTTTTATCACCTCAACAGCAGCTTGGCTGCGGGACTTTACGGATGGGCGAACCTCAACAAGGTGCAGAATTGGGGTGGCATCGCCTTGAATTTGAAATTGGGAAGGTTGAGATAAAACCATAGGCCACCTGCACGTTAATAGAGGGGAACACCGAAAAGCTGGAAAAATCCTTGGCCGGATCGCTGCTGCCTTCCAGGTGCGGCCGGAGATTGTATCCTTTACCAAGTGATAGCGGGGAGAAGATCATCCGCTTTGTGGATGATGCAAGAGAATACGGTCAGCGAATCTGAACCAAGAAAACCGCAATGAATACTGTGAGGCTTTTCCATGTATGGACTTTTGAAAACACTCCATCTCCGTGCGTTCTGGCATTCGATCGGCCGGGAGGCCCGCCTGCGCGGCAAGGACATGCTCCTCGGACCCGCGCTCAACATTCAGCGCCTTCCGGCCGGCTGCCCATGACCTGGCCGCTGCGCCTGGAGGATTCGCCCGCCTTCGCGCTCGGCACCTATCCGCAAAAGGCGCCGAAGGGAACCGGCTTTGGACACCCGGTGCCGGGGCCGGACGCTCCATATGCGGAGGAATCCCTGGTGGGCTATCGCTGTTACGATATTAAAAATGTTCCGGTGATGTATCCCTTCAGCCGCTTCACTGCCGTGAAGGGAACGGGATCCTGCCGGAGTGACGACGCAGCAGACTTTTCAAACAACACCCGGGCTTTTAGTGCCCATGGAAGAAAGGATTATTATGCGATCTGTGATCTATACCGGAGTGGCTCTATGGATGGCGCTGGGTCCGGCCCTTTTCGCCGCAGAGCCGGCTGAGCTTGGGCCCTACACTTTTCTGCTCGGGGAGTGGGTGGCATGCGATTCCGCGCACGCCGGAGCCGGTACTGCAACCTTCACACGCGGACTCCAAGACCGGGTGATCATCCGGACCAGCTATGCGATCACCCCGGCTGGCGATGGCAAGCCGGCTTCACGTCACGACGACCTGATGATCCTCTTTACCGGACCCGAGGGCGTCAAGGCCGATTATTATGACAACGAAGGACATGTCATCCGGTACGTCGTGCATTCCCCGTCGGCGGGCGAGGCCGTCTTTCTGAGCGAGTCCAGCGCTTCAGGGCCGAGGTTCCGGCTCAGCTACAAGCTGGAGGCGACTGGGAAATTGAGCGGCGAGTTTGCGATGGCCTTTCCCGGCGCCCCGGATGAATTCAAGCCCTACCTGCGATGGGAGACCTGCAGGGCGGAGGGGAAGAGCCAATAGGGAAGGACACAGCAGCCGCTCGAAGGGCTACGCTGCTGACCCGGGACCGAACAGCTCGGCTGTTTTGCGCTGGCGGAAATCAAAGATCCAGGCCAGCTTGCGGTTGATCCAGAGCCGCGCCAGCAGATCGCCGATGAGGCCAAACCCCACCACATAGGTGACATGATCGACCAGTAGGATCTCCTCCCCCTTCGGGATGAAGCGGTGCTCATGATGCCAAAGCTTGTAGGGGCCGGTGCGCTGTTCGTCGACAAAGTAGTGCGGTTCCTCCACATGCGCGATCTCGGTCAGCCACTTCGACCATATCCCCTTGATAAAGCTGATGCGGTATTCGATCATTTGTCCGGGGTACATGTGGGCGGCCGGTTGGCCGATGATGCGGAAGGCCAGATCGGGCGGCGTGAGGGCATCCAGGTTACGGGGATCGGAGAAGAAAGCCCAAACCTCCTCCAGAGTGGCGCGGACTGTCTGTTCGCGGTGAAGATGATGAACCATGAGAGATCTCCCGGGATGAGGTACTTTTTTGCCAGAATAACCGCGGCAGTGGCCGTTTTATTTCAGCCTGCGCCGGAGATCAAGCCTAGGCGTCCTAAGATCGCTGCGCCTCTGGTGCGGCTGCCCTGGTACCGGAGGGTGGGTCAATTTTTCGCCCTCCTTCCGGGCTCTGCTTGAAAGGGGCAAGGGGATGACCTTCCTGCATCATAGCCGGCTTTCGTACCAACACTGGGATGAATTTGCCAGGATCGTCTCCCTCATGTTCGGGCATGGTCCGGAGGCGCATGGCAATGTGCGTTTCCGGAGACTGGTCGGCAATGCCGTCCGTTGGGCGGGAGGATTTGCAGAATAACCGAGTGCGCGCCGACAAAACGTTGGCATGCGCGCTGCAGCCTCTGGCGCTGGAAGAATTATAGTAAATGAGAACCGGCTTATCCCGCGATACGATGGAACGCTCGCCTATTCTGCCGATGCACTATCCGGTTTGAATGTCCATACCTGACCCTCCGCAGTGGTTCGCCCATGGAAAGATTCTCCGGTCGGCAGGTCTCCTTCCCGGTATTTGAGGTTTTTGATTAGCCTGCCACTTGCGCGAAATTCTCTCGTATATAGGGGTGGGTCGAGGTGGTGCCACGGGCGAAAAATGGCATCTGGGCTGCATGATCCAGGAGGCTGTATGACATGCGGGGAGTTATTTTTTATACGGCCGGAAGTGGACCAGTAATCCGCGCATTCCGCCATTTCAATCACCAGAGCACCGGCTGCCATTTCGTGGAACGTCAAGATCGATGCATGGGACGGTGGCGGTCCCGATGAGCAGGACGGGCAGCAGTGCCGTAATAATGCTCGACCAAAATTCCGGCATTTCATTCTTGGTCGGTTGCTTCGCGCTGATGAATTCCTGCAGAGGTCTGGCTTCCACTTTTTTTACCAGCCGATAGAAAACAGGGCCGGAGAGGAAAATGGCCGGAACCGTAATAAGGATGCCTTAGAGCATGGTTTTGCCATAATCGGCGCCGAAGGTATGCAAAATAGCCTTAGGCGCCGGATGAGGAGGAGGGTATCCATGGGTGAACGATAATGCAGCCAGCATGGGCAGCCCGACGTATAACAGCGGCAGTATTATACCGGCAATGATAATCAGCAGGGGCATACATCTTTTTCTGGCTAAGTGTTCCTGTGAGGGATTCGCAAAAGATGGAGATCAGGAGAGCCAACAATCTGGCGCAAAGTCAGCTGTATTATTCTCAACGGAAATAAAAAGTGCCCTGCGATTTCCGGCAATCGATGTCATGGCGCAATGAACATTTTCCACCATCCCTGTATCCTGGCGGCGTGATGGCCCCGCACCAGCACCATGTGGTTGCCGAGCGGATGTAGGAGCAATTCGTCGAGAGGAGAAGCTTCCTCGAACCGGATCAGCGCCTGGGTGCGGCAGCGGTGGGGACTGCTGCCGGTATCGATAAGCTCCGCATCGGCGACCCAAAGCCGGTCGAGATCCGCGCCGCCAACCCTGACTAGGGTAACCGGCCCGAGTGCAAACACGCCGGCGATGGCAACCCCGCAGCCGGTCTCAAAATGGGTGGCCTCTGCATATTGGGTGACCAGCGTAGTCGGGACCGTGCAGTGCGCCAGCCACAGCCCTTTTTTCAAGGCGTCGATCTCCACGGGATTAGCCATCCAGGCGGCCTCGTCCAGTAGAAATTTCAGCCAGAGCATGGTGGCGGTGCTGACCAGATCGCCTTCGCAGCCGGCGATGATCCCCTTATCGTTCAACCTGGACAAGGCAAAACAGCCATGGGTATTGTAGCGTTGGAAGAGGGTGAAGCATTCAACGCTCAAGCCGTCCAGCTGTTCACGGGCCACCAGACGCTGCAGCCTATCAAACACCCTGTAAGCCGATCGGAACGGCAGGGCGGAGGTGTCAAATCCGCTGATCCCGTGAAAGGCCGCTTCGGGCTGAGCGTCTGTGAGACCGCCAAAGACTGCATCCAGGGCAAAGCGGGTTATCGTAATCCCCCAGCGGGTTTTGAAAACCGCATCGTCAAAGGTGCTGGCCACCAGCCATTCGGAAGGCTCGCCGATCAGTCCAATCGTGGCTAGCTGCAGGGCCCGGTGGACGAACAGGTCGCAGACCCGCACGTTCAGTATATCTCTCGCCTGGCTGTCCGCTCCGTCCTTGAAAAAAATGATTTCTCCTTTGAAATGGCGCTGGCGGATGAAGGCTAGGGCCTCTAATGCAGCAGCCAGGGAATTGTTACCCGGATGGGCGATGAGCAGCACCGGTTCCCGTGCGAACTCGGGATTACGCCTAGCCAACAGCCCGGCGATTAGGGCCTCAGTTCCGCCGGATAGAATGAGCAGGATCAAGGGCGTGCTCCCGTCCGCCTGCTCTGCCTCCACTTCATGCCCGTCGATGGCCTCCAGGCTGGCCGAAAAATCCTGACGGATCGCCTGCATGGTTTTGATATCGCTGATGGCCGAGGCCAGGGGAATGTAGCCGAAAGCCAGAGGATTCTGCCTGTTCACACGTCGCTTGTTCCTTTACTCTGATCCGATAAAAGTCCCGGGCTCTTCCATCCGAGCCATTCAAATGCCCATCGAAGCCACCCGAGCCCCAAGGTGCCGGAATTGGGCTGCTTGTGGCATAATAGTCATAAATTCCGCAAAATGCCAGAAAAAACTGGAACAAAGGAAATTCATCCCGCTGCATTGGTCAGCCTGGCCCTCACGGTGGCACGGACGCTTGCCGCCTCGACAGGAGAGAAGAAATCGGCCGCCCAGCGAACAGGCAACCCCGCCCAGAGCGGGGAGGTCCGGTGGACGAATCCAGAGGAGAATGGAAATACTTTACCGGCCGGGAGGGTTGATACATTAGAGTGGCAGGGAGAATTCACACGCCGATGATGTCCATCGGCAAACCTGGAACTGACAGGCTATACATCGCCCGCCTGAGAGGATCTCCATGAACAAGAAGCCTATTTTCATCGCACTGCGTGGCGTCATCCTTGTCACGCTCTTTGTGGCCCTGTGGTCCTGGATTGCGGCGCTGGTGCACCGCCTCGATCCTGTCCTGGGAGTAGCACTGCCGGGATGGCTGCGGCCCCTCGGCTGGATTCTACTCATTGCCGGTGGGGCCTTAGGGCTGGCGAGTGTCTGGCTTTTTCTTACAACCGGCAAGGGCACGCCGGCGCCCTTCGATCCGCCACAAGTGTTTGTGGCCATCGGGCCATACCGCTACGTTCGCAATCCAATGTATGTCGGAGGAGTACTCGTTATAGCCGGAGTGGGCTTGATCGTCCCGTCTTGCGCCATTCTCATTCTTGCCGCTCTGGTCTGGGGCCTTTTACAGGTCATGGTGGTGTATTTTGAAGAGCCGGAGTTGAAAAAGAGATTTGGCAGATCATACGAAGAGTACACTAGGAAGGTGAATCGCTGGCTGCCGCGGCTGGCATCTTGATTGGAAGCCGAAATGTTCGAACGGAAAAATGAAAAACTGGCACCCTTATCAATCTTCATTAAGCGAATGGCCACCTCTGCAGGTATGGCCGGGATCTTGATTGCGATAGCCCTCCTCATTGGAATTTTCGGCTACCATTCGATTGCCGGGTTCAACTGGATTGATTCTCTTCTTGAGGCCTCAATGATTCTCGGAGGGATGGGACCGGTTCACCCTCTTAATGATTCTCAGGTTACGGCAAAATGGTTTGCGTCCGGATATGCACTTTTCAGCGGGCTGGTATTTATTGCCGTGATGAGTATAGTGCTGGCCCCCATTATTCATCGCATTTTGCACAAGTTTCATATCGATGAAAGGGACTTGAACTAGTTTCGCGTGCGGGCGCAGCCGTCGTTGGAGCCCTGACGACGCATCAGGATTGGTCGGGCTGGTCACTTCCTGTGCCAGCGTATTCTGCTTGTTGCTGGTTGTTCTCACAAGCGGTGTTACGCTGCTGACGGTGGTCAACCTCGCGGTGAAAGGGCTTGGCGCACCCTTTGCAGTTGCACTTAGTCGCAAATTGGCAGTGGATTGGCTATATGCCTGGACGCGTAATCCCATGGTCTTCGCTGTCTTGTGTTTGGGCGTCTCAATAGGGCTTTGGTTTCAATCCCTACTGTTTGTGTTTTGGGTTTTAATCCTGTTTGCCCCTGCCTTGCTCTTCTTTGTGAAAGTCTATGAAGAGCGGGGATTGGAGATTCGATTCGGGGCATTGTATCTGGGAACAAATCCAGAACGCTGATGTTGTTGCTAAAAAGGCCAAAAGGTTTAAGCATGTTTTGTCTTCAGAGCGAATCATTGCTTCCGTTGACCAAAAGTTAACACTCCCTGGCGGGTGCGCCTCCGCAGTGCTGCAAACTGTCACGCAATTTTGCTCATCACGCATGCACAAAGTTCTGGAGAGGTATGTGATGACATCCAATGCGGCTGAAATTGTCAAGGCTTTCATCGATGCAATCAACCGCGGCGATGTTACCCGGCTCTCCGATCTGATGACCGAGGATCACATCTTTGTCGATTCGGGTGGTTCCCGCTCACCCAAATCAGCCGATTTGATCAGAGGATGGAGTGACTGTTTTTACATGATTCCTAACTATAGAATCAAGGTCGAGACAATTCTCCAGAAGGAGAACCTGGTTGCGGTCTTTTGAACAGCGATCGGAATGTACAACGGGAATCGTGGGCTTGTCCCGGAGAGCCAGATCAAAATTACCAGCAGCATGGAGGGCGGTCGTGGAGAACGGCAAAGTCAACTTGTAGCAGGTGTATGCAGACTGGACTGAAGGCTGGAAGATAACAGAGGCTGACAGAAAGCAGGGGTGAGCCTGATATGGTAACATGCGACGATTTTTCCAGTTCTGGCAGCACCTGGTGGGATATGCTCGGTTTCTATGCCAGGTTCTCGTGGCGCTTCCTGGTGTTGCGCCGTCCGGAACCCCTCATCTATGGCCTCGCTGTAACGGACCGCTGCAACTTTTCATGCCGCGGTTGCCGTGTCGCCAATACGGGCCGTCCCGATATGACCTGGGAGCAAATCATCCTCGCCATGAAAAGCGCGTGGAAGCGCGGATTCCGCGAATTGTACTTTAGCGGAGGTGAGCCGATGCTGTGGCGCGATGGCGATCATTCCCTCGAAGAAGCTGTCATCGCAGCGAAACGGATCGGGTTCTTCCATATTCACGTTTACACGAATGGTTCGCTCGGCCTCGATACCAGTGCTGACCTGGTCTGGGTCAGCATGGATGGACTGCCTGAGGTCTTTGAAAAACGCCGCGGCGACCATTTCAATCAGGTGGAGCGCGCTGTTCGCGAGAATCCGCACCGCAAAATTGCGGTGATCTTCGTGATCGACCGCAATACAGCCGGGGGAATTGAGTCCTTTTTATGTTGGTCAAGAGAAACCAGGTTCCCCATTTTGGGGGTCATGTTCTACTTTCACACACCGTATTACGGGCGCGATGAGTTATTCCTGACTGCTGAAGAGCGCGCTCCGATCATTGACCGACTGCTGGCCTGCATCAAGGCCGGTTTGCCGGTCATCAATTCGCGGGCCGGTCTGCAGGCGCTCAAATCCGGCGATTGGCCAAGGCGATTCCCCGTGGCTTCCGTCGCCGATGTGGATGGTGAGTGGATCTGCTGTCGCGCACCGGATGAGGCGTGTGCGGACTGCGGGTATGCCGCCTGCACCGAGCTCACCGAGTTTCAGCGTCTGCGCCCGAGCGCGGTACTTGGAATGGCAAGGTACTGGTGAACAACACAGGCTACAGGATGTCGCGACTCGTTACGCGAGCCGCTCGCCGTTATTTTGTCGGTGCTGGTCAGCGCTGGATCTTCGAGACGCCTCAATTGAGCTGGGTGCCGCCACGCATTGAACATACCTCTCTCTATCTGCATGTACCGTTCTGCCGCAACGGCTGCCCCTATTGTCCCTACACCAAGGTACCTTATGATGAGGCACTCCTGGAGCCCTACACGCGGGCGGCGATTGGTGAGGTGGATTGGTGGGCCGAAACCGTTGGACCTGCCGAAATCATGAGCGTCTATATCGGCGGCGGCACTCCCACACTGGCCATGGAAAGCATCACGAGTGTACTGAAACGTGTGCGCGAGCGTTTCCGTCTTGCAGGTGACATCTGCATCGAGACCAATCCGGCCGATGTGGATAGCAAGACGGTGCAAAAGCTGCATGATGCCGGTGTCAGACTCGTGTCGCTGGGGGTGCAATCTTTCAAGCCTGAGATGCTTGCTGTTCTCGGGCGCGGATACGAACCACAGGTCGCCAGGTATGCGCTGGCTTTGCTTGCAAAGGGCGGTTTCGCTTCGGTTAATGTGGATACTATGTTCGCGTTACCATCTCAGACGGTCGGTGATGTCACTGCAGATCTGGCTCTAGCCGCAGAGCTCGGCGCAAACCAGCTCACGACCTACCCGATCTTCACATTCCCCTACACTTCGGTTGGACAATATCTGCACTTGAACGCAGTCCGCATGCCCAATTTGCGCCGGCGCCGGGCGCAGTACCGGGCCATCAGCGAGTGGTGTGGGCAGCATGGTTTCGAGCGGGTTTCGGTCTGGGGCTTTAAACAGAATGGTGCTCCGCGTTATTCGTCGGTCACTCGGGATGGTTACATCGGCATCGGCCCGGGTGCCGGATCGCACTTGCCGGATGGATTCGTGCTCAATACCTTCGACTTGAACAGTTGGATCAAGGCTGTGAGTGCAGGGGGCTCAGCGATTGCTCTGCGCCTGCCATTTACCAGCGAGATGTCCCGCTGGTGGTGGTTGTACTGGCGCTTTTACGACACGCGTTTTTCAAAGGACGATCTCGATGCCGTTTTTGGGGGTGACTCACCCAGGGTGCGCTGGTGGCTGAGAGTCATAGAACAGACCGGGCTCATGGTTCAAAGGGACGGCTACCTGAAACTGACCGAACCGGGTGCGTTCTGGCTGCATCTGGCGCAGAATCACTTTGCCTTGAATTATGTGAACACGCTCTGGACCGAAGCTCGCCGGCAGCATTGGCCGCAGGCGGTGGCCATTTAAGCGCTTCAACGGGTACCTTTTTCGGCTGATTGCTTCACTATGCGCCGCTGCACGATAGAATCGAACCAACAGACCTGCCCGATAGGATATTAATCTGAATCGTTAAAGAATCAAGCAGAACTTTAATCTCGAGGTGAGATCATGAAGGCCGAAAAAATGCTCCTTGAGATGTTTTCAGATGCAGGCATTGAAATCAATGGTAAAATGCCGTGGGACATTCAGGTCCACAACAACCGGTTTTTCCAACGATTAGTGGCTGAGGCGGCCCTAGGCCTGGGAGAATCGTACATGGATGGATGGTGGGATTGTGAGGCTCTGGATGAGTGTATCAACAGGATGCTTAGAGCAAAGTTCGATTTGAAGATCAAAGGTAACTGGAAAATTTATTTTTATGTAATGCAGTCAAGACTCTTCAACCGGCAGAAGAGATCGCGGGCTCATCAGGTTGGAGAACAACACTATGATCTGGGCGACGAATTATATCGGGCCATGCTCGATTCAAGAATGAATTACACGTGTGCCTATTGGAAAGATGCCGCCAATCTGGATGAAGCTCAAGAGGCTAAATTAGACCTGGTTTGCAGGAAAATTAATCTAAGACCAGAGATGACGGTTCTTGAATTAGGGTGTGGCTGGGGGAGTTTTGCAAAATTTGCGGCGGAAAAATATGGCGCGAAAGTCGTTGCGGTCAACATTTCGAAAGAACAGGTCCGGCTCGCCAAAGAGCTTTGCAAGGGATCCCCGGTAGAAATACGGTTGCAGGATTACCGCGAAGTGGATGGAAAATATGATGCTGTCCTTTCAATTGGCATCCTCGAGCATGTGGGATACAGAAATTATCTTGCTTATATGAAAGTTGTAGACCGCTGCCTGAAAGATAATGGCATTGCTTTTATCCATACTATTGGCAGTAATAACAGCACAACTTGTACCAATAAATGGACCGATAAATACATCTTTCCAAATGGCATGCTCCCATCGATGGCTCAGCTCGCCAAAGCCATGGAAGGATTATTTGTCATAGAAGATTTGCACAACTTTGGGCCGGACTACGATAAAACTCTCTTGGCCTGGTATCAAAATTTCGAACGGGCATGGCCACAATTACGGGACAAATATGGCGAGAGATTCTATCGCATGTGGCGCTTTTATTTGCTCGGTAGTGCGGGAGGTTTTCGAGCACGGAATCAACAACTATGGCAGATCGTCATGACAAGACCAGGAACGCCGCAGCCTAATTGCCGGATTAGTTGAGAGTGGATCTTGATATTTTATTGGATGTTTGAGGATCTGATCTGCAAGGTAGTATGGGCTATTTATGATTTACTCAGAAGTGATCATCGTCGGCGGCGGCCCCGCCGGCTCCAGCTGTGCCTGGAAATTAAAACAATTCGGCATAGAATCCTTAATACTCGACAAACAGGAATTTCCCAGAGAAAAATTATGTGCAGGCTGGATCACGCCACAGGTCTTCTGTGATTTACAGATCAATGAAGAGGATTATCCCCACGGCCTGACAAAATTCAATAAATTTATTATTCATATTTTTCGTAAAGAGATTGAAATAGCGGTCCATCAATATGCCATTCGCCGGTATGAATTTGACCACTGGCTGCTCAAACGATCAGCCGCTTCGGTCCATTTCCATGAAGTCAGGGAGATTCAAAAAGAAGGTCAGTATTATATTATTGACGAACAATATTGTTGTACCTGTTTAATAGGAGCTGGCGGAACCTATTGTCCGGTATATCGCACTTTTTTCAAGCCTGTCTATCCGAGGCGAAAAGAATCATTGATCGTGGCGCTTGAGGAAGAATTCTCCTATAATTATCAGGAAAAGAACTGTCATCTTTGGTTTCTAAATAACAAGCTTCCGGGATATGCATGGTATGTACCTAAAAGCGAAGGATATTTGAACATTGGAATCGGCGGTTACTTCGATAAATTAAAAGCCAACCATGACAGTATCCAAAATCAATGGCAGCTATTTAACCATGAACTGGAACGGCTTTCATTTGTTGATCATCATCATTTCAATGCTAAGGGATATGCTTATTATCTCAGAAATGATACGGATATCATACAGATCGACAGCCTCTTCCTCATTGGTGATGCGGCTGGATTAGCCACTCGAGATATGGGAGAAGGTATTGGCCCGGCGATTAAAAGCGGAATTTTGGCTGCTGAGGCCATTGCCTCTGGCAAAGCACTCTCTTTGAGTTCGGTTGGAAAATACAGCTTTCCGAAATATTCTACTTTTGCCAGGTTGTTTTTTGCCAGCCTGTTCAAACCGGGAGGCAGGAGTCAAGCTCAAAATGGTGGATAACAGTCGATGCTTATTATTTTAATTTAATTAAGGTAAAACCTTAATTAAATGACGCGGCATCATCAGATTAATAGTTTCCAGTAAATCCCAAAATCAGGGTTCCTGTTCTGAATGAAGGGCTGTCATTGCAGATGGAGGATCCTATGTTCCGAAATCGATTGTCTCGGCTGAGTTCTATGCTCTTGTGCCTTCTGTCCTTTGGGAGAACACTTTACGGAGACACCTTTAAAGTCCTCAACACAGCCGATTCGGGCCCGGGCTCTCTGCGTCAGGCAATGCTCGACGCCGATGCGCACACAGGACCCGATCTGATCGTCTTTAATATACCGGCGACCGATCCCCACTATGATGCGACTATCGGCGTCTGGTCGATCAGGCCGGTCGAGCAGTTGCCCGTTCTCTATCACCCGGCAACCATCATCGACGGCAACTCGCAGGCGCTCTTCATCGGCAGAGACACCAATCCCTTTGGTCCGGAAATCGAAATCGACGGTTCCTTATCCCCGTATCGCACCTCTGGCATCCGCATTCAAACGGACGGCGTCGAAGTATTATCCTTGACGATCAACAGATTCAAAGAAGGCAGCGGCATTTCATTTGATAAATCGAATGGCGGGCGTGTCGCCGGATGTTATGTGGGGGTCGATCCTACGGGCATGAAAGCAGCATCCAACGGTTATGGCATTTCCCTTTACAAGTCCTCCCATATAAACCTGCAGCCGGATCACGGGATTCCCAACATCGTCTCCGGCAATCCGGTCGCCGGCATCACCATCACCGATTCATCGTATCATAATGAGGTATCTGGCAACATCGTCGGCCTCAACCGCACCGCGAGTGATACCATTGGCAACAGTTATTATGGCGGCTACGGCGGGGTGCGCATCAGTACGCGCAGTGACAGCAATACCATCGTCAACAATCTCATTGGGGGGAACAAACGGGTTGGCGTTTACCTGTTTTCTGCAAGCGATAATCTTATTGCCGACAATTACATCGGCACGGATCGCAAGTGGATGAGAAAATTTCCCAATGTCAGCGGCGGCATTTCAATAAAAAGCGATGCCGCGGATTTACCGCTGACACGGTCGACAGGGAATCGTATCGTCAACAACTACATCGGCAACCATAGCTATTATGGTATAGCCATAGAAAACCAGGCATCCTATTATAACACAATATCCGCCAATATCATCTCCAACAATGGAAATCTCGGCATCCTGCTTTCCGACGGTGCCAATCGGGCGGTAGAGGCGCCTATCATTACCTCTATTTCCACCGACCGCATTTCAGGGAATTCCAGACCGCGATGCCGCATCGAGATATTCAATGACAAGGCCAGGGAAGGCCGGTTGTATCTGGGAAGCACTCAGACGGACATCAATGGTGTGTTCAGTCTGGCAACGACAGGTTTTCCGCCTCTGCCCTATGTGACCGCGACGGCGACCGATCCCGACGGCAATACCTCCTGGTTCAGCCAACCCCTGGCGACGGGAGTCCAGACAGAATCTCATGAGTCGCTCGGAATGATCTCCCAGCTCGAACAGAATTACCCCAACCCGTTCAATGCCGGGGCGACCATCGGATTCACTTTGGCGAAACGGGGCCGCACCCGCATCTCACTCTTTGATATCCAGGGAAGATGCATCGGCATGATTCTGGACGAGGAATTACCGCCGGGCGAGCGTTCATTCCACATCGATGCCAGCGAGCTGCCCAGCGGAGTTTATTTTTACAGATTGGAACAAGCCGGATTGGTCTTGTCGCGAAAATTCATGGTGCTGAAGTAGACATCATGATGAGAAATAAGCGGCATCCATCTCCAGTGGTTAAAGGCAGTACCTTTTCGAGCGCCACGAAGTCGTTCTTTTTCTTTCCCCTGATAGATTTGCAGAGCCGCCGGCTATTCTATATAGGTTGCGCCGGCTAGAATCCAGATCCGGATCCATCTCCCTATCCCGCTCTCAATCCTGATCCATCTCCAGAACTAGGGCAGCACCTCGGTCGAGCCGATCCAGTTGGCGCCGAGATCCACATTCCAGCCATTCCCCTTGTTCGCAAAGCGGATGCAGCGCTTGTTGGCGCTTTGCTCCTTGGGATCGTTGATCTTCAGGTAAATGTCATACTCCCCGGCAGGAATGCTTCCGAAGGCATCCAACGAAATCGAAAAATTCAAATCACGCCACGCCGCGGTATGATCGGCTCTGCTGTTCAAATCGGGCCGCCAGTCCCTTGCATCGAGGTCTGTAAGTGCCGCGTAGACGTTAGAGCCATTCCGGGCTCTCAGAAGTACGGCCACATTCTTCCTGTTGACAATATTGCCAAAGCCGACGTTCTGAATCTTCCCCTCGAACCGCAAGGTGCCCTTCTGCTCCACCCATCGGCTGGCCCTGGCCTCGCGCAGCACCAGGCGGTAGCCGAGCCGGTCGCGCACATATTCCATCGCATTCCGGCCATTGTAGACCGGATCAAAGATGGCCTTGCGCGTCACGCCGTCGTGCGGCGGGGTAAACGGCGCGGTGACATTTTCTTCGGTATAGACAAAATCACCCCAAAGCTTGTAAGTGCGCCGGTTATAGTTTGTATTTAAATGCGTGGATTGCGCATAAGCGGCTTCATAGAGAACATTCGGACATCTGGGATAGATATTAGTGTCCGGGCCCGGTCCGACCGTTTCACCGCCGTAAAAGTTATTCTGATTTCTGATCCAGGTCAGGGCTGCGTTACGGTCATAATCCGCATAATTACCCGTGCCGATCAACGCATACCCTTCGGAGAGCGAGCCATTGTCATCCGGCACGGCGCCCCGCGAGCCCGCAGAATAACTGTCGTTGAACATCCCGAATCGCTGCGCTGGGGTTCCGCGAGCTGGAGCCGGCATCAAATGCGCAAAGCTGTAATCAGTGCCATACTCCATGTTATACCAGGCCATGACTCCGCCCGCATGTACCAGGATGGAACGCGAAGCGGGTACATAGCCCAACAGCGCGTTCAAAAGCCAGTGGTATCCTTCCCGCGTTCTGGCATACGAGGACGAATGCATTTCACCCCACGGGCCGAAGATGCCTCCTTTAACCGCCATGATGCACTCTTCGAATTCGCCGAACACATTCCCGAGTTGCCAGAGATGATATTGTACCCAGTTTTTCTCCTCATGACCGGGGATGCCGCAGAGATCGGATTCATTCACGACGCCGGTTTCATACCAAACCCGGCCTTTCGGCGCCCCGGGTTCGCAGTCATGAATGAGCTGGTTGAATTTATCATTATCCACATAGGTATGGCCCTGTCCGTCATAATTGAACTTGACAATGGCGACGGCCTCACTCTCTCTCACTCTTTGCAGCGCTGCTCTGACGTAATCAAGCGCAGCAGGTGTCAAGGGTTGCGTGGTTCCATAATGCGGCGGAAGAGCGTTCTTTGCGCTCCAGGGGCCGATGGGTTTCCCGTCGAGGGGGGCATTCGACGAAAAATTTTTCAGGTCGAATTCCATATACACGATGCGGGCATCCACAGGGACCGAGGTGCCCGTGATGGTGGTTGCCAGCTCCGGAAAACCCGGAGTGCCGGCGGTGACCGGAATGACATAGGCCTCGGGTCGGTAAAAGCCCCGGTCCGGATTCGGAATATCAACCGGATTCTCTGTATAGTCCAGCGGCTGTTGCACCAGCGGAGCCGTTCCGCGATCCGCCGCCCCTTTCGGGACGATGCCGTTCCCGGGTGCCTTGCCCGCGCAGGCCGCCAGCAGCACGCCAGTCAGCACTAGGCCCTGAAGAAGTTCGAATACCTTCACTCGCCATACCTTTTTCATAAGCCGACCTCTGTTTTCCATTTTCATTGATCAGGGTTCCAGATACCAGCGGGGATGCGCCGTATTGTAGGCCTGCAACGCCGTCCACTTGGCGCTGGACGAGGTTGCTCTGCTCACGTTATCCAGATAGACGCCGTCGAAGCCCATGTCGACGATCCTGTCGATGGAGGACCGACCCTCCGGGAAAAGGGAGTGATCGTAACCGGGATTTTTATATCGGCTCCCGCCGCGGACAATAATGTCCCGCCACTCCGGATGCCACCAGATCGGAGTGGCCTCATCCGCATATTGCCCGGCGTACGCCGACCAGAGCAGCCAGTTGGGGATGCCGACATCCCAAAATCTTTCACGGGCGGGGATGAACACGCCATTCTCTACCGCACCGTGTAGGAAAGATCGGGGATCGGGATTGACCATGACGGGATCGGCGAACCAGCGATACAATTCCGCTGTGCCGATGCTGAGATAGGCGATCACCTGCCGCCGGCCGCCCCGGGGTTTCCATTTGAGGCGTTCCACTTCCGCCCGGGTCAATGCGCCCCCGTCGAAATGCGCGTCGATATAAAAGGCATCCCACTCCGAGGCCGCGAGTTCCTCGATATAGGCCTTTCGGCCTTCGTGCTGCGTATAGCCTTTGGCCACCCAGAAAAAATCCCATTCCGTGCCGTGGTCCGCGATCGCCTGAGCGACCACCTCCGCCTTGCCGGTAGGCTTGAATCGTCCGCCCGGGCAAGGAACCAGATATCCGGCCGTGGCGGTGATATCGAGGCGGCTGGCGGGATTAGCCTCCCAGTCCGGCCAGTTCGTGTATTTACCGGTGCTGATCATGTAGAGATGGTTTTTCGCATCCATCATGCAATGAACATCGTTGCTGTTAAGGGTGTGCGCGATACCTGCCGGTATGGGGTGATGGATGATGTCGTAGCGGTTGGAGGAAGGCGAATAGATCGGCATATAACCGGGATTTCCCTTCCCCGGCGACTGATACACTTCGGCACTCAGGCGCGGGTGCCAGAGGATATTGTTCTCGGCGGCAATTCTTTGGTTCTCGGCAACAATCTTGACGGTGCTGCCATTGGTGTTGGCCGTACCCTTGATGCCCACCTTGGAGAGGTTGGCCAGCCGGGACACCGTCGTCGTGCTGAAATTTTCAATCCCCCAGCCATCGAGGAGGTGGAGGAGATTCCAGTCATACCCATTTTCCGGATTGCCATCCATATGGGCATATTCCAGCGTGTCCTGCGGAACGATCTGAAAGTCCGGATTCCGGGTTTTCGCTTTGATGGCGATCTCCATGATCAAGGCCTGCATCTTGCGGGCGCGCCCGACGGCGCTGACGTCATCCGGATCGCCATAATACGCTTCAACCTTCGCCGTCAGCTCGGCAATGGTCTGGCCTCCCCGGGGCTGCCAGACGGAATTCTGTCCGGACTCACCCGCGGCGGCGAGACGGCCGGGAATCCGGGCCAGGAGGGAGGGAGCGGCTCCCATGGCAGCCGCCGCGAGCATCCCGGTTCTGAAAAACTCTCTTCGCTTCATTACTCTTCCTTTATGTGAGTCGAGCCGATCAAATTGGCGCCCAGCTCCGCATTCCAGCTGTTTCCCTTGTTGGCAAACCGGATGCAGCGCTTGTTGGCGCTTTGTTCTTTAAGATCGTTGATCTTGAGATAGATATCATACTCCCCGGCAGGAACGTCACCAAATGCCTCCAGAGGAATCGAGAAGCTCAAATCGCGCCACGCAGAAAGATTGTCGGCCCTGCTGTTCAGATCAGAGCGCCAATCCCGCGCGTCCAGGTTCGTCAGGGCCGTAAAAGTGCTGGAGCCATTTCGGGCCTGGAGAAGGATCGACACCTTTTTCCGGTTTACGACATTGCCAAAGCCGACGTTCTGGATCTTCCCCGCGAACACCAGGGTACCGTGCTGCTCCACCCATGCGCTGGCTTTCGCCTCGCGCAACACCAGGCGGTAGCCCAGTCTGTCCCGGAAATACTCCAGGCCGGTTTTACCGTCATAGACCGGGTCAAAGATGGCCGTTCGGATTTTCCCATGGTAAGGCGGAGATTTTTCCGCACCATCGGCCGGAAAGGTAACCGGAGCCGTGACGTTGGTTTCATTGTAAATAAAACTGCTCCAGCGGTTATAGCTGCCGTGTCTCATGTTCAAAGCGCTGGTTCGGAGCTGCTGGGCCTCGAGAATGGCGCCCGGCATTTTGCCAAAGACATTATCGCCGATGCCCCCTTCCCCCTGAAGGATCTGGTTTTGCTTATTGATCCAGCCGACAATCTTGTAACGGTCATAGCCAAAGTCATCCCGGCCCCACCACGCTGCGTCCGTGGCTGAGTCCGGATTCCAGTCTGGAAGCAGCATCCTGCCGCCTTCGGAGAGCGAGCCGTTGTCATCCCAGGTACCGGCGGCATAACTGTCATTGAAAAAGCCAAACCGCGCCTCCGGCGAGCCCTCTGGAGAGGCCGGCATGCGGTCGATATCGGAAAAGGTATAATGGGTATCATAGGTCAGGTTATACCAGGCCAGGAATCCGCCCACATGGGTCAGGAGCGGCCGCGAAGCGGGAACCGCATCCAGATAGGCATCGAAAAGCTTCTTGTACTGCCGTGGATCCCGGGCGACCGGAGAGGTGTGCATCTCGCCCCACGGACCGAACATGCCGGTCTTGACGCACATGATGACGTCTTCATACTCGTGGAGAATCGGCTTCAGCTGGAAGATATGATATTCGATCCAGTTTTTGTCCGTATGGCCGGGGACCGTACACCAGACCGAAGGATTATTGGCGGTTATGTACGTTGGCTCAGGACCCAAAATGAGGTGCTCGTTATCTCTTCCTTCGACATAATTGAATCCATTGCCGTCATACGAAAACTTGACAAAGGCCACCCCATTGCCTTCTCGTACTTTTTGCAGCAGACCTCGAATATAGTCAAGTGCATAGGGGGTCAGCGCCTGCGTTTTGCCTGTTCTGCCGGCAAAGCTTTTCAGGCTTCCTTTATGGGGATCAGCGTCGTAAGCCTTGCCGTTCTCCCGGCTAAGGAAGGCATTCGACGAAAAGTTGCACAAGTCGAAGCCCATAAAAGAGATGGAGGGAAGGGCCGAGACCCCGGTGCCGCCGACGTAGGGATCAACTGTGACTCGATTGAACACCTCCGTCATTTCGATGTCATCGCCTTCCACCGGCGGCATCTGTCTGCCCTGGTACAGAGGTGAATTGGCGTCAACGGGAACCCGGTGATCCACTTCAGGGGTACGGCCAAACGGGGTCGGCGCAGACTGCCACCGGCCGCGATAGAATCCCCGGTCCGGATTCGGAATATCCACAGGATTCTCGGTATAGTCGAGGGGCTGTACTACCAGCGGGGCTGCTGCTTTGTGATCCGCTCCCTGCGATTCAGCAGTTTTTTGGGCAGCCATTCCTGTAGAGGCGACTAACATCATGGCGGATAACGCCAGGCCAGCGATGCCCCTGCTTGCATTCATGACCAATACTTTTTTCATGACCGAACCTCTCAACTATCCCGGCAAGCGACCGGCTCGTCGACCAGAGTATATGGAATTTGTCAACAAAAAGCGATTTCGAAAAATGCGAACCGCATAAAAAAATGTTCGGGCACTCCCCGAACGCCATTTCCCCTCTGGTTGGAATGTATTAAAAATTGTCCGAACAACAAACAAAATATTAGATTTTTTCCAAATGTTTGCCGAGACCAGCGGGATGCAGGCAGGGCGGCGGCAGGAACTGCAATCGAAGGATTCTGAATTTTGTTGATTTCCGCGCCATGATTCAGTACATTGATTCATTGGAATGCACGGTAGCCTGGTGGCGCCCGCGGACTTCATTTCTCGCCTGCCATTGGTAATTCTAAAATATACGGTGTGTCATTTACTAAGCCGCTATTATTCTAAACTACTATCTATTTTGTAAATCTCTGTGCACCATCTTCGGTCAAGTCCACATCAGTCCTCTCCAACCTGATGAGCGTGGATATTTTGTTTTCACTCAATTAAAGGTGAAAGCTCATCGAGTTCACTGCAAAATTTTCCATTGGCCAAAGGTTACACCGCCAAGCTGACAAAGGCTGTCCAAGAAGCTGGCGCATCCAGAATGATAAATGAGAGGCACAAGATGAGGGCATTTAAAATTGCATGTATCGTCTATTGCGCCTTGTATCTCATCATGACTTTCATCGCCACCTGGGATATTCAGCATTCTATGACAAGGGATTTCCTGGCATGGAAAGCAAACCGTAAGCATTGGGATCCCGGATTTCCTACTTTTCATGTCCAGGCTGATGCCACATTAGTTCCTTTCATAATCAAAGTAAAGCATAGTGCATCACTTGCACCTCTGGCCGGGCGGGGATATACGTCCTATTATTTTTGGTTTTTTGGATTCAAAAAGGTGCTCTCAGAAAGGCAGACCATGGTTTCGTGATGATCATCCAGGTGTACTTTGGAAAACAATATTTGGGGATCAGCCGCTGCCAATCTGAACCTTATGTTGAGACATGTAAAAGTTAGGTTAATAAAAGTTTAACAAGTTGCCTAACCAGTAGCATCAAGGTGAGATAAGTCTCGGATTTTTCTTGAATTCTCCAATCGGAAAAGAATTATTTTCCTAGGGTCCTCTTCGTCTCCCATCCGCTGTTTGATTGATTCACCGGCCATTCAATCGCCATCAGATATTGCATTACGATCCTTCTGTTGATGACCTCGATTTTTGGATTAATTCGGCATCGTCTTCAGCTCGCACTATTTCCATGACCTTCAGTTTTTCCTCCCCTCTTCACGTCTAGCCGAAACCGGCCATCAGGCCCATCGATTGTTTAATATCCAGACGCGCTGGCAACGGTTTCGCACCATGTTCTGACGAGCAGCAAACCCCCCATCTATAAGGCATAAAACGTTGCAAAATTTGCACTTTTTACCTTTTTTAGGTTGCATTATTTGGTAGTGTCCAGGATTTTGTGCAAAAAATTGTGTCATTATGGCCACCTAAAATCTTAGGCATTCAGTGGGTAGTATGAAGAAAGAAATTTACACAAAATCGCGGGTACTATATTGCCTAACTCACTAATTTGCTTGACTTCCAGCGGCCGTTTTCGTATCTTTTCCCATGGGAATGCACGGTAGCCTGGTGGCGCCCGCGGACTTCAAATCCG
>DAOLSP010000016.1 GCA_035419245.1 bacterium
CTAAGTAGAGATGGCCATCCCGACCCGCGCCAATGTGATCCATGTGGGCGCCGAGGACGATATACTCCTCGCGCAGGACCGGGTCGGCGCCAGGCAGCAGAGCGACGACATTCTCGCCGCGTCCCGGCTCGATCCGCCTCATCCGCAATCGTAGCTGCAAGGTGCGCGGCAGGAGGAATGAATTGGCCCTTTGCGGTAGATCCCGGATGACGGCATCGAGGTCATGAAAGCTGCCGGCAAAGAGGTCGCGGGCGACCTTTTTAGAAATATTGAAGGCCGGCAGGTTGGCGAAATAGCCCTCCTCGTGGATGGTGCCGCCGCGGATGGGCCAGTCGCCGTGGTCGAGCATCAGCACTCCTGCTGCGCCGTGGGATGCGGCCACGCGCATCTTGTAGTCGCGCTCGTTGGTGAATTCCCAATCCTGGTCGCCGGCCGGCAAACCACGGTAAATCAGGAGAATCTTGCCGCGGGCGTCTATGCCGGCATAGTCATCGCGGCCCAGTGCGGGCTCGCTGATACCGAAGCCTATGAACAGAACCGGCGCAGTCACCTGCCCCGAGCCGGAATTCATATAAACCGTAAAATCATTCCCCTCCTGGTACACCACCGCACCATATTCACCATCCCGCAAAATCAGTTGAGCCCTTTCCAGCTGCTTCGTGACGATCATGGGATAGAATTGCAGCCAGTCGCGGTCATCGCCGGCCGGCGTCAAGCCCCAGGCGGCGAAACGACTGCCGATCCATTCGGCCGCTCGAGTCGCCGCGACGGTACCGGTGTAACGGCCGGCATAACCGGGCTGGCAAAGCTCCTGAATATAGCTCAGGGCCCTGGCACCGTCGAAGTGCGCCGTACTATCCTGGGAGGAAGCGGCGGACGCTGTGCTCCCAGCGCCCAAGGAGGATAGCACGATACTGATCACAAACGAGATCCGGCTCAAAACGGTAACTCCTTAAAACGCGATGTGATGGCGGCAATTTGCTGGAATTTGGCTAGGACGGTGTCGGTTGCGCCGCCCATACGATAAGTGTCCTTGTCGAGGCGTCCTGCCGGATCGAGTTCGCTCAGAACATTGGCCTTGTTGAGATCGGGGTGCTCCTTGGCATACGGCCACAACCGGAAAGAGCCTCCGGTGATCTCATCGATCAGATAGACGACGCCCCCGATCAAACCATATTCGAGTTTGAAGTCAATCAACTGGATTTTAAAATGGGCAAAGGCCTTTTCGAGATGGAGAAAAACCTGGGCATTGATCTCTTGCATTTGCCGGTATTCCGACGCCCCCTTGTCGTTGATCAGGTAATCGACATAGCCGGGATCGAGCATGGGGTCGTGAAGAGGATCATCCTTATAGTGGAATTGGGTGACGACCGGGTCAAAGCGGGTGCCCTGTGCAATCTTGCCCCATTGGACGATCGAGCCGGCGGCAACGCGGCGGCTGACCACCTCGAGATTGATCTTGAAATCGAGTTTTTTGACCAGTGCGACCTTTTCGCCGGGCGTAGCGAGATAATGGGTGCGGACTCCGCAACGATTGAGATACTCAAAAATATCGCGGTTGGTCTGCCAGTCGACCATCGCCTTGCCCGTGATGACATCATGCTTGACGCCGTCGCCGGCCGTGATGTCATCCTTGAAGAGCATGAAGACAGTGGCCGGGTCATCCGGATTGGCATAGATGATCTTGGTCTTGCCTTCATTGAGTTTTTGCAGTTTGGCAAAATCAGGGGACATGGTTTCTCCTTTCCGCTGGTCTCGTATTTTTCCGGGCATCTTCCACCCGGAGGAACCGGCTCTGCGGGCCCGGGCAGGAGCGAGTGCCCGGGCCGACTCCGATCTATTCTGCCGCCTGGATCAGCCGGGCGATGGGCGCGACGACCATCAACTCAACCTGGCCGCGTGACTTTTTGGCCCGGTCAACTACGATCTGCTTTGAAAAAGCCCAATCAGAACCGAGTTTCCGGCCCTCCTGGATCGCCTCGGCGGCCTGCAGGCCCAAAGCCGCCAGATCGGCGAGATCCTGGGAGAGACTCTCGATCTCGCGGATCGCCGGCGCCCTTTCCATGATCTGTAGCAGCCGCGCATGGTTTTCCTGCCAGACGGCGAGCTGATTCATCACAGTGTCCCCCTCCGGGCTTGAAGGCGTGGCGAGAAACGCGGCAACATGGCTCGCGAAGGCCCGGGCGGTCATCGATTCCGGCCGGGCTGCATCGACAACCCGGGTATAAGGGGAGTGCTGCAAATAGGTCACGCCCTGGCTGTGGCGCGCATAGAGCTTGAGCGGCTCGACCACATCCGTGAAGGTCCGCAATGCACTGGTCTCCTGCTGGTTAGTCAAGCGGCGCAGCATCATCTCATAATTTTTGATATGGGTCAGTCCCAGCTCCTCCATCCGGGGGGAGAGGATCTCCATCCGGCGGTACATGTCATCGACATCGCGCACCGAAGCGGGCGACCAGAGACGTTCGGCGATGACAGCGGTACGCGGCCAGATGCGCGAATCGACCGTTTCCGGGGTGACCAGCTCAGCCCAGCTGGTGGCTTCGCCGCCAAGAATGCGTGCCGCCTCGTCCGGAGTTAGAGCGGAATCAGCCGGCACCGGATCGTTGAGATAATGAAAAGAGGCCGGCTGGATGAGGTCGATGTAATAGCCATTCGAGAGAATGCCCTGATAGCCCTGACGGGCGGACTTGACTAGGAACTGCGGTCCACGCCAGGACTGGATGACGATCGTCTTGGGCATCTGCGGATGAAGGATTTCGTCCCAGCCGACCATCTTCTTGCCATGTCGGCTGAGAATCTTAAGCAAACGGCTGTTGAAATAGGCCTGCAGCGAATGGTTGTCCTTGATGCCGTTCCGCTTCATCCAGGCCTGAATGGCCGGACTGGCGTTCCACTGTTTGCCATTGTTCTCGTCGCCGCCGATATGCAGATAGGGGTCGGGGAAAAGCGACGCCATTTCGCCGAGGAAACGTTCGAGCAGCTTGTAGGTGCTCTCTTTGGTTGGATCCATGGTGGGATCGAAGACACCCCAGCGCCGTTCGATGGTGTAGGGGCCGGGAGCGCTGGCCAACTCGGGATGGCTGACAAACCAGGCGGTGGTGTGGCCGGGCATGTCGAATTCTGGAATCACACGGATGCCGCGTTCATCGGCATAATCAATGATCTCCTTCATCTGCGTCTGTGTGAAAAAAAAGCCATCCGAGCCCAGCCGTGTGAGTTCCGGGTAGAGTTTGCTCTCGATCCGGAATCCCTGATCTTCCGACAGATGGAGATGGAGCACATTCATTTTGACCGCTGCCATGCCGTCGAGATTGCGTTTGATCACCTCCAGGGGCAGCCAGTGACGGCAGACATCGATCATCAGACCGCGCCAGGGGAAGCGCGGCTTGTCCTGGATGGTGAGGGCCGGAAAGTAGAATCCCTGCGCATCAGCCTGCAACAGCTGCAGGAGAGTCTCGAGACCGCGCAGGCCGCCGAGATCGGTGACGCAATGCAGTTCGATCTTTTGCGGGGAGATGGTCAGGGAGTAGGATTCGTCTTCGCCGAGAGCGACCTTGCCGGGCCGCTGGCAGGTGATCGTCAGTGAGGGCTGCTCCACTCGCGTGCTGGCGGTGATGACATCCTGGGTCATGAAAAGACCGGTCCGTCCGGAAAGGCGGCGTAGCATGCGGGTCGCAGCGCTGTAGAGCCGCGGTTCAGCCGGCCCGGTTACCACGGTGGTGAAGGCGGCATCGAGGCGGAACTGGCCTTCGGCCAGGGTCACCCTTTCGGGCAGCGGCATGAGGTCCAGGGTTGCAGCAGCCGGAAGGATGGCGGGCAAGGAGAGGAAAAGGCCCACAATCCCGATCAGTACATGCTTTTTCATACATCTCCTCTTGTGCTATTTCTTTAACATAATGCGATCATACAACCATAGACCGGCCATGCAGACGATCCCCATCAAGGCCACAACGGTCCACATCAGCGGAGCGCGGGTGGCCAGCCCCTGGTCGGCGGGATTCCTGATCAGAGATTCAAACAGATAGCCGCCCAGCGGGGCGCCAACGATAGTCCCCAGAGCCATAGGAAGGTTGGCGTATCCTAGGTAGAGTCCCTCCTGCCCTCTCGGGGCAATGGCACCGATATACTGGTAGATACGCGGCGAGGCGAACATTTCGCCGACGGCCATCGAAGCAATGGAGATGAGAATGAAGAGGCCAGCCAGTGGCATTGCAAACGAGCCGATCGCTATGGGCTGCAGGGCACCGCCGCTCGTCAGGCTCGGAATGATATTGAGCAGCATGCCGACGACGGTGACACCGACACCCGCCATGATCGACTTGAGTGGGCTCCAGGCTTTGGAGAATCGCGTCAACAACAGCTGAAAGCAGACGATCATCACCGGATTCATCAGGGTGTAGAGCTCGACCGGAGCCTCCTTGTCGATAAAGCGCAGATAAAGCGGGATCAGATTATAGATCTGGACATAAATGAACCAGAAAAAGCTGATGACGACGAGAAAAAATACAAAACGCAGTTTGCCCAGGACGATGACCATCTCCTTGAGGGCTTCGCCGGCGCTTTTGGGTTTTTGAACCGCGGAAGCCGCCTGGGGCTGCTGATACAACGGCTCGCGGTAAATAAAGAGGACGATCAGCAGGCCGATGAGCGCAAAGGTGGTGGCCACTGAGGAAAAGATAGCCGGTATGCCATAATGGGTGCGCACGAAGTAGGAAACCGTGCGGCCGAGCATTGAGCCGATGTTGATCACCATGTAAAAAATGGCAAAGCCAAAGGTGGTATTGCTGCCAGAGGTTTTTTGCACCGTACCGGAGATGCAGGGTTTGACGATGCTGCCGCCGATGCCGATCAGGAGGATGCCAGCCACAGCCGGCAGGGTATAATCGATCCGGCTCGGGTCGCCGCCAATCAACGCCGGCCAAGTTCTTTGTAGAGAGCCCATGGTCAGGTAGCCCAAGGATATCAGCAGGAAAGCAAGCACCAGGGATTTTTTAAAGCCGAAGCGGTCAGCGAGCGTGCCGCTGAGAATCGGCAGAAAATAGATCAATCCCCAGAGCAGGGTACCGTTGAGAAAGGTCGATTTGGTCGGGGCCATGCCCAGGGTTTCGTTGAGATAGATGACAACGAACGAGGCCACGGCGTAGTAGGCGCCGCGTTCAAAGAGTTCGACGGTATTGGCGGTCCAGAATGTCGCCGGGAATTTGCTTTTCATAGTTCTCCAGGTTTAGGGGTGATTTGCCAGCTCTTGAGCGTGGTCGCCACCAGGGGCTTCCACAGGGTGTAACCCGCGGCATTACAGTGCATGCCGTCGTCGCTCAGTTCCCGGCGCAGCTTGCCGGTGCTGTCCGCCACGGTGGTGTAGAAATCAAGATACTGGTACCCCTCCCTTTCGCAGAGCATTTGAATCCAGCGGTTGAGCGCCTGGATTTGCCCGATGGGGTGGGTGGCCAAGGCGGCTTCCTTGCCGGAGAGGTAATCATTGACCGGCATGATCGCGCCGACCGCGACCTGAATGTTCTGGGAGGCCGCCATGCGGCAAAGGCGGGCGATATTGGCGCGGCTCTCGTCCAGGTTCATCCGCTTGTCCGGCCAGAGGTCGTTGAGGCTGCCACAAAAGAGGATCATGGCAGCCGGTTTGAGCTGGGCCACATCCTGGCGGTATCGCAGCCAGAATTGATGGGTGCTCTCGCCGCCGATGCCGCGGTTGAGGATAGGCACACCCGGGAAATCCTGGGCCAGATTCCAGTTATCGACCGAGGAGGAACCGTAAAACACCACCCGCTTTTCCGCCGGCCGCGGCAGTCCGGCCTCGGCATTGGTCTCCGCATAGCGAGCGAGGGATTGTTTGAGGGCTTCTTGTTCGGACCTCACGGCCGGTTCGATCAGCCCCTTGCCCTGATCGAGGCGGATGGCGGACACGCCGAAAGCCAGCAGGGCGGTTCGGGCCATGAGCCCATCCCCGGCGGGGAGCATATGGACGCCATCATAGGTCAGGATGCCGCGGTCACTCATTCCCGGTTTCTGCAGGGGCTGGAGTACCCTGCGGAATGCGGCATCCTGATCGACGAGCAGGCACTTTTCTTTTTTGGCGATCTCCCGCAAAGCCTGATTGTAAGGGACAAGTGCGCGGTTTTCTGGCGAATCGAGGTTTTCCTTGATCACCGTGGTGGTGAAGAGGGCGACCTTGATGTTTTGCGCCTGGGCGCGCCGCACCATCTCCACCACCTTCTCCTTGTACACCGCCAGTGGAACAGCGGAAAGCTGGGTCCAACCCCGCTCCCTGGCCAGAAAGCCATGCCAGACATCGTTGACGCCGACGCTGATGGTCACCCAGGCGGGTTTGAAATCGAGGACATCGCGCTGAAAGCGCTCCGCCATATCCGTCGATTTATGGCCGCTGATGCCGGCGTTGACCAGGTAGATCCGGCGCTCGGGATAGAGCACGGCCAGGCTCTTGCGCATCAGATTCACATACCCGGCGGGATTCTCGCCCAGTTCGGTGATGCTGTTGCCCAGGGTCACGACGACCTCCTGGTCCTGCAGGAGCAGATCCTGACCGAAGAGGAGGGTGGCACCCAGCAGCAGGGTTGCGATGATTCTTTTGCAGAAGTGCATGTGGTATTCTTTCACAAGATGAATCGTTTATTCAAACTCCACGCGCAGCGTGGCGATACGGTTCGGCGCGAGATGGATGCGCACCCTGTCACCGGTGGCGGTCAAGGCCGGGCCTTGCTCCTCCATAAAATTGGATAGGCAGGCGGTTTTAACTGTCCGGGGCAGGCGGATGACCGCGTCTGTGGGTTTGCCGGCGAATTCAAACAGGCGCAGAATCCAGATCTTGTCCGCCGCCGAATCGGGGCCGTCGATCGGCTCATGGCACTTGATGGTATGCAACATTACATTCGGGGCGTCGACGCTGGCGAAGGAGAGGGCAGCGGGAAGCTCGCCGGTGCCGCCGGAGACCACGCGCGCCAGCAGGGGATAATTGTACTCGTAGCCCTGGCGCATGCTGCCGCCCTCCCGCCAGCCGCCCCGGTGCGGCAGCAGAGCGTATTCGATGCGGTGCTTGCCGCGATCGGCGAGGGGATCCGGCCAGATCGGCGCGCGCAGCAGGGTCAGGCGCATGATATTGTCCCTGACATCACCACCGTATTTGGCGCGGTTAAGCAAGGTCACACCGTAGTCATTTGCCGGATCGGAGAGGTCAAACCATTTCTGCATATTGACCTCATGCCGCGCTTTTTCCCAGTCGGTGCGGCGCGTCGCCGGCCGGCGGATGGTACCGAAGGGAATCTCGAAGGTAGCGGCGGTATCGTCGGCATTGACGGCAAAAGCCACCTTGAGGGCGACGTGCTCCTCCCACCAGTCGGCTTGGGTGACGAAATCGATACGGTAGAGGCTGTCGTAAAGGATGATATCCTGGGTGAAATAGCTGTCAGGATTATCCGGCGTGGGCATCTCCTTGACCACCCCGGGCTTGAGAAAATCATGCTCGGCGCGCAAAACCATGCGCACCGGCCCGCTCTCGATAACCTTCATGCTACGGAACGCCGGGGCATAGCGCTCGCCCAAGGCGATCTCCCAGGCATCCCATTGCGCAGGGGTATCCTTGAAAAGCTGGAGCTCATTGCCAGCTCCGCGCAACACCTCGCGGCTCAGGGACTTGTCGTAGATTCGCTTGATAAAGCCGGTATGATCATCCATTTCGAGGAGATAACGGTTGCTCTCGAGGATGTGCTCCGCGGCCTTGAGCGAGGTGGCATAAGCGGCGGTGGCACGTGGCCGCAGGGTGAAGAGGGCGTAGCCGACGGCCGGGACATTCCGGGCGATGAAGATCAGGCGGCGCAGATAGCGTCCGGAGCCGGCCTGCTGGCCGGGGATCTCCTCCCCGGCGGGGATGAACTGCGAAGGGAGCTCGCTGCCGCGGGCATCAAAGACCGCTGGATTCTCCGGTGCCGAGGGCGGGAGATCCAGGGTCACTAGGTCGCTGCGCTCCCAGGCGAGGGGATTATAGACCAGGATGGTGTTCCGGGCGTCCGGCGCGGCTGCCTTGGCCGCGAAGAAATCGAGCGACTGTTCCAGGGTGTGCCGGCCGATCTCCTTGCAGGCGGCATAGAGTTCCGCCGCATCGCGGTAGACGCCGTGTATGCTCGAGCCCGGCAGGATATCGTGAAACTGGTTGAAGAGGAGTCCGCGCCAGCCCTCGCGCAGGTCGCGGCGCGGATAGCTTTGCCCCTGAAGGGCGGCGACCGCAGCGAGCTGTTCGGCCTCGCCGAAGAGGATCTCGCTCTCGCGGTTGTTCTTTTTGGTTGCCGCCTGTGTGGTGGCGGTGCCGCGGTGGTACTCCAGGTAGAGCTCGTCCTTCCAGACTGGCAATTGGCTGAGATCATGGCTGTACAACCAGTCGACGTAGGTTTGAGCGGTGCCATAAACCACCGTGGGGAAAATATCGAGCTTTTTAAAATACTCGGCCTGGTCCAGCATCTCGGGGGTGGGTCCCCCGCCGTGATCGCCGACACCGTAGAGGACGAGCATCCTTTTCAGGCCGGTGTTGGCGTCAAACTGGCGCAGCCAGTCGGCGAGCTGGTAGGCATCGGTCAGGGCGTTGGTGTAATCGTAGGGGAAATAGGTGAGCAGGCGGCTGCCATCCGGTCCTTCCCACCAGAAGAGCCGGTATGGAAACATATTGGTATCGTTCCAGCCGATTTTCTGGGTGATAAAAGCTTGGATCCCCGCCTCACGGTAGAACTGGGGCATATTCCAGTTATAGCCGAAGGAGTCGGGATTCCAGCCTGTGGTGACATCGACACCGAATTTCTTGCGGAAATAAGCTTTACCGTACAGGAGCTGGCGCGCCCAGGATTCGCCGGAGATCAGGTTGCAGTCGGGCTCGACCCACATCCCGCCGATGATCTCCCAGCGTTTCTCCTGCACCCGGGACTGAATGCGGGCGAAGAGGTCGGGATAGAGATTTTCCATCCACCAGAAGAGGTGGGCCTGGCTTTGGGTATAGGTGAAATCGGGGCGGGCGACCATCATGTCGAGGACGGAGGTAAAGGTATTGCGCGTCACCTGGATGGTCTCGGGATAGCGCCAGAGCCAGGCGCAGTCGATATGAGCGTTGGCGTCGAGGACGAGGGTAAACTCCTTGGCGAATTTCGCCACCGGCTGCAGGGCTTTGCGGGACTTTTGTAACGAGGCATTAAAATCAACGAAACGGCCGGCTTCGAGCGCGGCGGTATCGACCAGGCTTGCGGCCTGATCCAGCTGCTGTCGTAAAGTGGCGCGCCGTGCGGCCGGTGTAATGCTGTGGTCAATCCCCTCATCGCGGCGGGTGCGGCCGACCTGGAGGTAAGTGTCGCCGCTGACGAGCTTTTGGCCGATGCGCAGGCTGAGGATATAGTTCTCGATCGTCTGAGTGTATGGCGCCATCTCCTGGTAGTAGAGTCGGGCCGAGAGCAGCCGCATCGGGCCGCCGGTATTGATCGCCTTGATCGCCAGGCTGAAGCGCTGTCCGGAGGCTATATTCTCGCCAAGGGTGAATCGGCCGTTCCAGGTAAAACGTCCCTTGTTCTGGCCATCGACAAAGAAAACGCCCGCGTCATCGACCTCCAAGGCGATTTCAAGCTTGCCCCGGGGCGGCTGGCCCATGATCTGCGGGGGGACGGTATAAGTGGCGCGCATCCAGGCCGAATCGGCCGTCAAACGCTGGTTGAAGATGATGGCGGGCCAAGCGCTGTCGTCGCAGCCGGGCTGCATACCATCGGCGGTCACTTTTGGAATAAATTTCCAGTCTGCTACAGAAAACAGAGCGTGCTGCTCGAGCCGGGCGCAGAGCTGGTCAACCGGGGATTGGGCCGAACCGGCGAGAGTGCACAGCATCATGCCGAGCACAAGGCTGCGGAATGGTTTCATCAAGGCCTCCAGGGGGGGAAAGGTATGCAGACTGTCAGAGTGAAAGATAGGAAAAATTTGGCAAGGGGGCAAATCTTTTTCGCGGCCGCGGGAGGAATCCTGCAGGATCAATCTATTGGGCCGGATTCGAAAAGCCCGAGGCGGACTGGAGAGGTGTTCGCATCCAGGCCGCGTACAGCGCTGGCTTCAGGTCCGCAGCTGGTGGAGCACGAGACGGAGCTGGTCAATATGGCCTTCTTCCTCGGTGATGGTCTCCTGCACCACCTGTTGCTCCTTCGGATCGACGTGCTGGATGAGCTGGCGTAGCAAGGCCAGGGTGGCTTCTTCGGTCTGCATGGCGAACTCGACCGCAGTCAGATCATCAAAGTTAGCCGCGGTATCGATCGCGTCCTGCTCGTCGCTGAACATCTTGTGCTGCCAGAGCTGTTCGATATAGGCTTCATATTCTCCGGCGTAGCTTTCGGCCGCCGCCGGCGGTTCGAGGGTTTCGGCGAGGCGGGCAAAGCGCTCTTCGTGTACTTTTTCCTGCTGAGCGATGGCCGCGGCGGTGTTGCGCAGGGCCGGGCTTTCGGCACTCTGGGCAAGCGCGGCATAGAAGGCGGCGCCGTTGTGCTCCTCAGTTATATTCATGGTGATGATTTCATGGGCAAGGAAAAGATTGGCCATTCTCTTTTCTCCTTCAGGTTGCGGCTGCTTGTACCCTATTTGCCGCGCAAGCCGAGGGCATACAGTTTGCCTGCGGTATCAAAAGCGGTGGCGGAGGTGGAGAGCACAAGGATCTCCTTTTCTCGCGCCTTGGCAAGGACGGTGTCGTCGGGGATGAGATCGTCCGGCAAGATGACGCCTGCCAGGGTTTTAAAAAAGCAGATAGCGATGACATTCATATGCGTCTGGCTGGTGATCCAGAGCGAGCCCTTGACCGCCTTGGCCATCACATCGCTGAGCATATCTGAGATGCAGGCAGTGCTCACCTCAAGCGGCTGCCCGGGATCGCCGCTGAGTATTCTGCAATCCAGTTCCTGGATGATCTGGCTGAGCTGCATGGTTCTCTTCCTTCTGCAAAGGATCAGTCCGGCAAAAGCCTACTGACCGGATCGCGCCGGCAGGATGACGCTAAACGTGGAGCCTCTGTCGAGTTCACTCTCGACGGTGATCTGTCCGTGATGGTCATCGATAATCCGCCGGCAGATGGCCAATCCAAGGCCGGTGCCGGAGATCTTGCGCGCCAGAGCGTTTCGGCCGCGGAAAAACTCGCCAAAGATCTTTTGCAAATCCTCTTTGGACATGCCGATGCCGGTATCGGTGACCGCGATCTCGATATGGCCGTCTCGGTGGCGCCCGGACACCTTGACCTGTCCCTGCGGCGGTGTATACTTGATGGCGTTGCTGATGAGATTGGCGAAAAGCCGCGCCAGGTCATCCCGATTACCGACCACCTCCGGCAGCCCCTCCACGCCCTCAAGAGTGACCGTTAGTGATTTCGCTGTGGCCTCATTCTGATAGAACTGCAGGGTCTCCTCCAGAATGGGGCCAAGCTGAACCGGTTCCATGACCTTGGCGGCGGCGTGGCGCTCGGCCCGCGACATCTCCAAAAGGTCATTGATCAGCAGCAGCAGGCTCTCGGCTTTGTCGCGTGAGCGCGTAATAATCTCTTTCTCCTTCTCCGGATGGCCGGCGGTGAGGCCGTCGAGGATGAGATTGAGGTAACCAGCGATGGCCGCCACCGGGGACTTGAGCTCGTGGCTGACCAGGTTGACGAAATCGCTCTTGAGCTGCTCCAGTTTTTTATCTTCGGTAATGTCGACCAGCACGGTCACCGTGCCCCAGAGTTCGCCCTTGTCATCGTGCAGGGGGGCGGTATTGGCTTGCAGGAAACGTCCTTCGGCGGCAGCGAATTCGGCGCGGGTCATGGAGGCGGTGCGGGTCACCCTTTCCAGTTCGCCGGCTATGAGCTTTTCCAGTTCCGGATTCCCCAGCAAGCCCTCCACGGTCAGGCCCACGGAATTTTCCATGTTAAGGTTGAGAAGCTGCTGCGCGGCGGGATTCATCAAAACGATCTTTCCGGCACGATTGGTGGCAATCAGTCCTTCACTCATGCAGTTGATTAGGGTCATGGTGCGGGACTTTTCATTGGAGAGTTCGAGCAGGTTGCGGTCACGTTCCTGCCTCAAGGCCTCCGCTTCGAGCAGGAGCCAGCGTTTCTCCAGGCCACGCCGGATTTTGGTACGCAGCTCATCCGGCGAGAAAGGCTTGGGGAGGTAATCGTAGGCCCCTTTGCGCATGGCGTCGACAGCAGTCTCGATGGTGGCAAAACCGGTGATGATGATGGTGATGATCTGATCGTCATATCCCTGGACCTTTTCCAGCACCTCTAGACCGCCCATCTCGGGCATCATCAGATCGACCAAAATCATGTCGTAGGGGCTCTTCTGGATCATCTCCCAACCGATGCGGCCATTCTCCGCCAGATCGACCTTGAAATTGGGGCTTTGCAGGATGCGCTGGCAGCCGATGCGGATGATCTCCTCATCATCCACGACCAGAATACGGGCGTCACGGCTCTGGATCATGCGCGACGCCTTTCGTGATCAGTCTGCCGATACGCGCCACCAGATCGGCGGGTTTGAGCGGTTTGGAGGCGAAATCATCCACCTTCATCCACTCCTTATCCTCGCTGAACTGGAAACTGAAGCCGGTCTTCTCCTGGGCCGAGGTCAGCATCAGGATCGGTAGATGGCGCAGCCGTTCATCGTTGCGAACGGCATAGGTGAGGGTGAATCCCGAATCGCGCTCTTCCATCATCAGATCAATGACGAGGACGTCATAGTCCGCCTCATTGAGCATTTGCAATGCGCGAGCGACAGAATCGGCCGCATCGACCTCATACTCTGCCGCCTCGAGGATCATCCGGTTGATCTCGACAAAGTCGGGATCGTCATCGACCAGGAGTATGCGCTTTTTTTCTTTCATGCAGAGGGTCCCGGTTAGGATTCCTTTTTCAAGCCGATGCCCTTGTCATCAGCCGGCCGGGGGAGCTGGGGACGGGCTGCAGCGAGCAAGGCCTTGACCCGGGCGAGCAAAACCTCGCGCTTGATCGGCTTTTCGACGAATTCGTCCACCGGCAGATATTCGCCATCCTCGGTGGAGAACCGGAAGTCACTGTGCTGATGGATGGCGGTGATCATGATGATGGGGATGTGCGCGGTGGCCGGGTCGCGCCGCACCCGGTAGGCGAAATGGAAGCCCTCGGTGCCGGTGGGCATCATGACATCGAGGCAGATCAGATCCGGTTGCCAGCTTTTAATCTTCTCCCAGGCGCTCTCCGGATCCCGCGCCTCCTCGACCGTATAGCCATCGCTTTCGAGAATGGTTCGGTTGATCATATTAAAATCGGGATCATCGTCGACCAGTAATATTTTTCCCTGTTCCGCCATGACAGCTCTCTCCTTACCAGTTTCACGATTGCGTTATACCGGCCAGTTCCGCATCCGCCAGCACCATCTCCTCCCCCTCCGGCAGGACCAGCGTGAACTCACTGCCCTCCCCCGGAGCGCTCTGTACCAGAATATCCCCCTTGTGGCGTTGCATGATGCCGTAGGCGATCGAGAGCCCCAGCCCCGTCCCGACGCCGCGCGGCTTGGTGGTGAAAAAGGGCTCGAAGATTTTTTCGCGGACTTGGGGCGTCATTCCCGAGCCGGTATCGCGAATGCGCAGCAGAACCTGCTTCCTCTCCGCATCATGCAGGGTTTTGATGGTCAGGGTGCCACGATCCTGCATTGCCTCAACGGCGTTGAGGATGATATTGAGCAGCACCTGCTGGATCTGGCCGACGTCGACAAACACCTTGGGCAGAGAGGGATCAAGTTCCTTCTCAACCTTGATATTGTGAAAGATCGCTTGCTGGGTCACCAGTGCGAGGGTGCTGCCGAGGATCTGGTTGAGGTCGACGATAGCGGCCTCGATGCGCGTCTGCCGCGAAAAGTCGAGCAGGCCGCGGACGATCTTCTTGCAGCGCTCGGTCTCGGCGCGAATCAGTTCAAGGTCCTGGGTCTCCTGGGCATCCCGGGCGCTCTTCTCGAGCAGTAGGCTCGTATAGATGAGGATACCGCCGAGAGGATTGTTGAGCTCATGCGCCACACCCGCGGCAAGCTGGCCGACCGAGGCCATCTTTTCCGACTGAAGCAGCTGGGCCTGGGTCTTACGCAGGGTCTCGAGTGAATGTTTGAGCTCCACATTGGAGGCGGTCAGCTCGCTCTCGGTCTTTTGCAGCTGGTCGATCAGATAGGGGAGGCACATCCCCGCCTCGGCGATGCCTTGATAGACGGCGATGGCCTTTTCCCGGCAGCTTGGATAGCCGCAGGCGCCGCAGTTCAGTTCATCCTCCGGTGTAAGTTTGCCGGTGATCGCCAAAATTTCGGCCAGTTCCTCCTCCGAGGGCAGGGGCAGCGAGATCTCCTCCCAGGTGAAATCGCGGCTCAGATCGACGGGCTTGATCTTTTTGCTCCAGTGCTCGCGTTTTTCGAAGGGTTCATTCTCCTCCGAGTGATGGAGGAAGTGAACCACCCGGTCCTTGCGGATGAAGACCGAAAGCTCGTTGTCCATTTGCGGTCCGTTGATGCAGCCCTCGCAGAAGAGCAAGTCGAGAAACTGCGCTTCGATGTTCCCATCAGCGACCTTGCGGATCGCTTCGAGCACGCGATCGCGGCCTTCGGTGACGATGACCTTGTTCTGCAGGGTGCCACCGGGGATTCCGGCTGTATCCAGCAGGCCGCCGGAGATGGCAAAGGCCCGGCCAATACCCGCCTCCGGGCCATCCAGGGGGCTATCCGGCAGCTTGTTAAGCACGATTTGCCCGTCACGGAACAGCGCCGCCAGTTCCTGAAAGGTGAGGACCTCCTGGATGACGCCGCCGGTTTTGGGGTCCTCCATCTCGCGCTTTTTCGCGATGCAGGGGCCAATGAAGACGATGTGGGCATCAGGATGCCACTGGGTGCGGATGAGCCGCGCCAGGGCGATCATCGGCGAAACCACAGGCGCCAGGATCAGCAGCAGCTCGGGATAGTACTTTTCGATAAAATTAACGACTGCGGGGCAGGGCGAGGTGATGATGATGGGCATGATGCCGGTTTCCCTGAGGCGGGCATACTCGGCGCCCACCAGATCCGCCCCTAGCGCCACCTCATAAACCCGTGAAAAGCCGATCTGGCGCAAACCCGCCACCACCTGCAAAGGACGCCCATCGGTGAAGGCGGCGGGAAAGGAAGGCGCCAGCAGGGCGATGGTCTCGCGGCCGCTCGCCAAGAGTTCCCGTGTGTGCACTGTCCCATCGCGGATGCGCTTGGCCCCCTGCGGACAAACCCGCGCACAGTAGCCACAGGTGATGCAGCGTTCCGCCATCACCTTGGCCTGGCCATTTTCGACGCGGATGGCCTTGGCCGGACAGCGGCGAACGCACAAATAGCAGCGCTTGCAGCGGTTCTCTATGGTGGTTACGATGGGATCCATCGGGTACCCATGGTTGCGGTGCCGTAAACTCGTCCTGCCCTCTACGTCCACCGGATCGGGTATACTGGGTGTCCGCCAATCGCGAGTCTCTGCCGCTAAATTAACGAAAAAGAACAAGGAACGCAAACTTATTTGCGCAGGTCGAGCATCGGCGGGTTGAAATCCGCGGAATCGGGCAGATCGCTGCTCACCTTTTTCGCCACCTTTTTGGGTGCCAGTCCCAAGGCCACAGCGACGCCATAGAGTATCGCTTCAGGTCGTGGTGGGCAGCCCGAGACATAAAACTGGACCGGGATAACCTTGTCCACACCACCGTACATGTTGTAGCTGTCGTAAAAGACATCCCCCCCGCAGGCGCACGAACCTATGGCGAAGACCAGCTTGGGATCCGGCGTGGCTTCATACAGCCGCGTCAGCGCGGGAGCGACCTGCCGGGATACCCCGCCGGTCACCAACAGGACATCGGCGTGGCGTGGCGAGCCCACCAGCTTGATGCCGAAGCGTTCGGCGTCATAGTAGGGCGTGAGGACATTGATGATCTCGATATCACAGCCATTGCAGGCTGCACAGTTGGTGTGGTAGACCCACAACGCCCGGGGAAAAGCCTTGGCAGCCAGTTTTTTCAGCATGATACAACTCCCGTTTCAATTCATCCAGCCGGCCGGTACTGTTCTGGTGGCGCTGTCAAGCAACTCTGCCTATCTTGCGCTCACCCGGTCAATTTATCCAGACGGCCAGCACGGCTCTGGTGGCGCTGTCCAGAAGCGGGTAGAGCACGTTCGGAAAGAGGCCGATCAGCAGCGACAGTCCTGCTAGCACCGCCATGCTCACATACATCAGAAAGGGCACCTCATGCGCCGTAAGGCCCCCGGCCTCTTCCGGCAGAGCCGCCGGCGCCCAAAAGACCATATAAGCGGCGCGCACCAGGCACGCCAGGGTGAGCAAACCTGTCAGAATCGCGATGACCAGAGCCCACCAAAGTCGGGCCTCACCCAGGGCGATGAACAGCGTGAACTTGCTTAAAAAGGCGTTCAGCGGCGGCAAACCGCCCAGTGCCAGGGCGCCAAGGAAGAAGCAGAAGGAGGTCACCGGCATGGTCTTTGCCAGCCCGCCCAGCTGCGAGATACGCCGGACGCCGCCGGTTGCATACATCACCGCCCCGGTGCTCAGGAAGAGCAGAGCCTTGATCAAGGTGTGATTGACCAGATGAAAAAGCCCGCCGTAGATGCCCAGATAACTTCCCAACCCCAGTCCCATGAAGACATAACTGATCTGGCTGACGCTTGAAAAAGCGAGCATGCGTTTGAGATCGTCCTGCACCAGGGCCATGATGATGCCGATGAGCATACTGGCGGAAGCCAGAATGGCGATGAAAAGGGGAATCCCGTGCCATGCGGGTGCAAAGATCGTTACGGTGCGGGCGAGCGCATAAGCGCCCAGTTTGATGATCAGCCCGGAGAGCAGGGCACTGACCGGAGAGGGCGCTTCGGAATGGGCGTCCGGCAACCAGGCGTGGAAGGGTACCAGGCCTGCCTTGGTGGCGAAACCCACGGTCATGAAGGCCACTCCGAGCAGCGCTGCCTTCCGGGGAATAAGCCGCGCCACTTCGCCCATATGGTTCAGGAGCAAGGCTTTGCTCCCGAGCAGGGGCTGCGCCGCAGCAAAGAGGATCACCATGCCGAGCAGAGAAAAGGTCATTCCGACCATCACCAGCAGCACATATTTGTAGCCAGCCTCTAGGGAAGCCTTCTTGCGGTAAAAGGCGACCAGCAGAGCGGTCGCCAGGGTAGAAGCCTCCATGGCCACATAGAGCAGAATGAGATGGCTGGTGGTAACCGTCCAGTTCATCGCGCCTGCGAAAATGAGGATCAGGGCATAGTAGAGGCGCAATCGCCGCGGACTGGTGAAACCGTGCTCCTCCTCCTTTTGCATATAGCGCACCGACTGGATAAGGACCAGAAGGGTGATGCCGTTGATGAGCAGTCCCATCAAGGCGCTGAGCGCATCGACCCGCAGTCCGCTGCCCGCCGTTATGAGAAGGAGTCCACTGAATACAGACCAGCTTTGGGCGATGGCGGCTGCCAGCTGCACACCCATCACCGCGATGGCGATGCCCTCCCGGGTCAGCTGGCGTCTTTCCTGGCCGAACAACTGGATGAGGATCGCGCCGAATAACGGCCAGAGAATCAGAAACAGGGGAAGCAGGGATTCAGACTGGGCCATGATCACCTCATTATCGCTTGAGCTCGGAGAGCCGTGCAGAGTCGGTGGAGCCAAAAAGCCGGTAGATATCGGCGCTGAGGTAGAGCAGGATGAATATCGCCGCCACCACGTTGGTCAGGATCCCGATCATCGTGGTCTCCTTGAGCTGCGGCGCCAGAGCGAGCAGGATGAGATGGACGGCATTTTCCATCAACCCCAGGCCGATGACGGTCTTGATCACATCGCGGCGCGAGAGCAGGGTCCAGAGGCCAAGGCAAAAAACGACGCAGGCGCCGGCCAGCAGACTGCGCACTTGCGTTTCCAGGAGGGCCGGGACAGGCGCCATGATAAAGATGGTGCGGTAGAAAATCCGGTAAAGGGCGACCATCATCAGACCGAGCAGGATGACGGAAAGTGCGAAACCCAGCAAGGGTTTATGTTCGATCTGCGGCACCCGCTTGATATATCGCAGCAGCAGCCAGGGGATAATGATCCCCTTGGTCAACAGACAGGTCGCCGCCCAGAGATAGAGGCTCCCGTTCGCAGTCAGCCAGGCATAAGTGATCAGGAGCAGGCAGATCAGCAGGGACTGGGTCAGATAGGCCCATGCCGCGATTCGCAGCTTGCGGATTTCCACTGCCGCTACCGAGGCCATAAGAATGGCCATGGTCAAGGTGACCAGAGTCTGACCGGCGATCATGGGGCCTCCTTCCGCCCCGGGGCGCCATGCGGCATCGAGGTGCCAACATAATTACGCCCCTGGCGCATCCGCCGCGTCGGAATGCGGTCGATGGCATTCTCGGTTTCGAAACAGCGACCGCAGCGTTTGCAGGTGAGCATGAAGAGCTGCTGCTCGATGTAAAGATCGGTCTTGTCATCAGTGGCCGATTCAAAGAGCGGCGTCATGGTGATAGCTCCTTCGGGACAGACCTCCGCGCAACGGCCACAGTAGGTGCAACGGTCGAGGATAAACTCCATCCGCGTCTGATCGCCCTCATCATGACAACGGATCAGGCGCGAAGGGCAGACGTTGGCGCAGCCCCCGCAGCCGATACATCGGGAGGCGTCGACGTCGATCTTGCCGCGAAATCCCTCCCCGGTCTCGGCCCCTGGTCCGAACGGATAGGGCAGTGTTACGCGCAGATTGCCGAAGCAGATCTGGGCTTCCTTGATTTTGGATTTGAACATAGATGCTCTTCAATCCTTGATTTGATCCTAGGAGCCAGCCACCGCCAGAGCCAGACCCGCCAGTTCAATGACGATGAGGATGAGAAAGAAACGCACCGCCTGGTCGATACGCAGACGGGGATTGACGACATGAACCACCGCCACGATGATCAGCAGGACAACCATCTTGAGTAGCGTCAGGAGCAGATTCAGCGGCGCCGATGAAAATACCGGCCAGGGGAGAAACAGCGAAATCAGGACGGCAGCGAAGATGAACTGCTTGGCATAAAACATCCATTTGAAGAGGGCCAGCTTGGGGCCGCTTTGTTCAATGAAGGGGCCCTCCATGATCTCCTGATCCGCTTCGACGATATCAAACGGCAAACGCGCCAGCTGAGCAATGATGGCGATGAAGAGGGTGAGGCCGGCGAGCAGGGTTGAGAGCGCCGGTGGATGCGAAGCCTGCCAGGCCATGATATCGCTGAACTGGGTTGACTGCGCCTTGACCGCCATGCTGATCAAGGCAATCAGGATGACCGGCTCCACCGTGAGCAGCATCATTACCTCGCGCGATGCACCAATGGAGGCGTAGGGGCTGTCCGATGCCAGGCCGCTCACCACGACCATCACAGCTGCCAAGGTGATAAGGTATATGAAAACGACGAGATCGCCTGCATTTTGCAGGGGCGGCGGCATACCGACGGGGATGAGCACCGCCGCTGTCAGGATGGCCGCCAGTCCCAGCACAGCACTATAGCGATAGAGGGCATGCGGCGAGGTGACCAGTTCCTCCTTGCCCAGCAGTTTGAGAAGATCCAGATAGGGTTGATGCAGCGGCGGTCCGATGCGTGAATGGACCACCGCCACCAGTTTGCGCATTACCCCTTCGAACAAGGGAGCGAGCAGCAATACCAGCAGAACTTGAATCAAAGCCATCAGATAGAGATTCATAGCGGCTCCTTGACGCCATGCCGCAGACGGTACAGCGTCCGCAGTTCCTCCCTGCTCCAGGTCCGAACTTCGCCGCTGCGGATATCGACCGTTTCAAGCCGCTCCGTGCAGGAGAAGCAGGGATCCATGCTGCCGAGGCCGATGGGCACATCGGCGATGAATTCTCCCGTCACCATTACGGGTATTCCCTGAAGGTTCTGGAAGGTGGGCGCACGCGCCTTCCAGCGGTAGGGGCGCTGGTCCTCTCCGGTGATAACGAAATGGTGGGTCTCGCCGCGCGGGGCCTCTACTGAAGAAAGACCGATGCGGCCCGGGGGGATCGGCTCACGCATATCGGCGATAATCGGTCCTTCCGGCATCATGCGCAGGGCATCGCGGACGATGCGGATCGCTTCGAGCGTTTCCCGCAACCGCACAAGCACCCGCGACCAGATATCGCACCCCTCCTCGATCATCACCTCGCAGCCCAGCTCCGGATAGGCGGCGTAGGGATGGTCAACGCGGATGTCGATGCCGACGCCCGAGGCGCGTGCCGTCGGGCCTAGCAGGGAAAAGGCGATGACATCCCTGGCCTTTATGACGCCGACTCGCTCGCAGCGTGCTTTGAGTGTCGTATCGTCGGCAATCGCCTGCAGTACCCGAACGCTCTCCTTTTCCACGCGGGCGAGGATTTCGAGCAGTTCGGCATGGAGCGCATGCGGGATATCCCGGCGGACCCCGCCAATCAGATTCATCCCCAGCAGCTTGCGGTTGCCGGTGATCTTTTCACAGAGCCACATCACCGGCTCGCGGATCCGCCAGGCTTGCATCAGCACGGTGTCGAAACCGATGATGTGGCCGGCGATGCCGAGCCAGAGAAGATGGCTCTGGATGCGCTCCAGCTCGAGGAGGATGGTGCGGATGAAACGCCCGCGGGCCGGTACTTCAATTTCTGCTGCTTTTTCTACTGCTTGACAGTACGCCGTACTGTGAACCGACCCTCATATACCGCAGATCCGTTCCGCGAGGAACGGCACCTGGTTATAATTGAGCTGGCTGTCAGCGATCTTTTCCACACCGCGGTGGTTGTAAAAGCCGCGGTAATCGCCGCCCACTACCCGCTCCCCCTCAACGAAGAGACGGAATTGGGCCGGTTCTTCAAGCACAGGGAAAAAGGGGCCGATGGGCACCACGGTTGCCCCTGCCGGAGGCGTCGCGTAGGAAGGCGTTTGACCTTCCGCCTTGTCCGGGTAGGTCTGCAGCGGCATATCCCGGCGCAAAGGGTGCAGATCGGCCGGCCAGTCATCGGCCAGGACCAGACGGCGGGGATCAGGATGATTGCGCAGCGGAATACCCAGCAGGTCCTGCACCTCGCGCTCCGCCCAGTTGGCGGCCGGGATGTCCGCCTCCCCGGTGATCGCCTCAAGCCATAGATCCTTTTCCGGCAAGCTCAGCCGGAGGGTCACGAAAAGGTGGTGCGGTGCCAGCGAATAGACATAGTCTACCAGATATCCGCCGGTCCCTTCGCGATAATCGGTTCCCACAGCGACGACGAACCGCCCGGAGAGTTCGTGGAAAAGAAAGCGGTTGATCTCGACACTGTCGGTACGATCCACATGGAGCAGCACCATATCGGGGACGGGGGTTTCAGCGCGGCGAATCCTGCTGCCAAACTGTGTCTTGAGATGGCGGGTCATTTCGCTTGCGGTCATGGACAAAAGGGCCTCCTTATCGCTACATACCGGGTGAAAGCTTGAAAAGAATCAGCACCGCCAAGGCTACGCCCACGAGCAGCCAGAGCAGATAGACGTGGGGGATACCGCTGTGGCTCGCGCTGAAACGGAAAAACAGATCATTGATGCGCCGGGTCAACGGCCGGTACAACCAGCGGTCGAGGTCGGCCAAGCGGTTGAGCCCTGCACCCTTATCCAGCAGATTGCGGGGCCAGGTGAAGGTCGGATAGACGCCGGGCCTTTCATATTTACCGATACGGATGCGGAATACCTGTTTGAAAGGCAGATAGAAACTGTGGGCGCGGTAGCGGCTCTCCTCCTCCTCCATCTTCTCGCCGCAGTACCAGGTCTCGGTCTTGCGCTGCCTGGCTCCGCCGGCGCGGAAGAGCCCCCATGAGAGTAACGCGCAGAAACCAAAGACTATCACCATCAGCAGTGCATTCCATCCCGCGGCGCTGCCGGCGGCGTGTAAGGTCAATCCGCTGAAAAGGTCACTGCCGTAAAGCTGCGCGGCGGTCGGCACCGATCCGAGTGGAAAGAGAAAGGCAAGGCAGCGATAGACCCAACCCACCGGAAGCTGCGGCAGCACACCGAAAAGGATGCAGAGTACGGCGAGAAAGAGCTGGGGCAGGCGCATGGCCCAAGGCACATCCCCGGCCGCAGCCTTGCTGCCGTTATCGGCGTATTTGCCGAAAAAGATCCCGCCGAAGAACTTGACGAACGATGCCAAGGTAACCGCCGAGATGAAGAGGGCGACCAGGCCCAGGAGAATGAAGATGGGCGTGGTGAAGCCGCCGCGAAGAGTCGCCTGGTAAATTAGCCATTTGCTGGCAAAGCCGCTGAACGGCGGAATCCCGGCGATGGATAAAGAGGCGATGATCGTGGCCGCCGCCGTTAATGGCAGAATGCGCGCCAGGCCGCCGATGCAGTTGATGTCCCGGGTGCCCGTTTTGTAAAAAACCGCTCCGGCGTTGAAAAAGAGGCAAGCCTTGTAACTGACATGATTGATGAGATGAAAAATGCCGGCTCCCAGACCGATCATGCCGATGACCGGCTGGCTCTGGATGAAAAAGAGGCCGGTGCCAATGGCGAGGAACATATAGCCCATTTGACCGATGACATGGAAGGAGAGCAGCCGTTTGCTATCCTCCTGCACCAGGGCGGTCATGGTTCCGACAAAAATGGAAAGGGCGCCAAAGCAGGCGATGATGAGCCCCCAGATCCGGGTATGGCCGGAGAGGGGCAGCAAACCGCAAAAAATCCGTACCAGGCCGTAGATCCCCAGCTTGGTCATCGATCCGGCGAAGGCGGCGCTGGCGGGAGCGGGTGCAGCCGGATAGGCATCCGGAAGCCAGTCACCCATCGGCAAGATGCCGGCCTTGGTGGCGAAACCCAGGAAAAAACAGGCCAGAACAAAATGAAGCAGACCGGGATGGTTGAGCTGCATCTCCCCAAGGGCGATCCTGAGGAACGAAAAGGAGAAAGAGCCAGAGTAACGGTACAGCACTATGCCGCCGATAAAAAGGAAGGCCGTCGCCACGTGGGTAATGAGAAAATACTTGTAGCCTGCGCGCAGTCGGGTGCGGTCCTCGTTTCTGTAAATGACCAGCAGATAGGAGGTCAGCGTCATGATCTCCCAGAAGACGAAGAAGAAAAAGAGATCGGCCACCGCGACAACGCTCAGCACCGCCGCAAAGAACAACAGCAAAACGGCATAAAAGGTCCTGAGGGAATGGGCACTATAGCAGGCCAGCTGCATAAAGCGTTGGGCATAGAGTGTGACCAGGAGGCTGACGATGGAAATGATGGCGAGAAAAAGTGCACCGAGATAATCGATCTGGAAAATGAGGGCTGCGCCCAAACCCGGCACCTGCAGCAGCGGCAGGCTGCTAGAGAGCGGTCCGTCGCGAAAGACGGCGACGACCGTCTCGAGGATCAGCACAGTGGCCGCGGCAGCGGCACCGAAGGCCAACCACCCAGCGAGCTTGCGGTTTCCGCCCAGCAACAGGACTGCTACAGCCCCCAGCAAATAGATTCCTTGAGCGGAGAAGAAAACATTCATGAGACGGGTCCTCGCATTCGAGTACGGGACGGACGGGCTCAGAGCCCCATGGCTCCCATCAGCTGCATGGCCACCCAGGGAGCGATCAGGGTGAGAAGCATCAGAACGATCAGGGCAGCGGCCATGGGCCAGGGAAGACCACTCGCCGCCGTCGCCCGGCTGGAAGCCGGCCCGAAGAATACCTTATGACCGACGTGTAGGAACCAGGCAAAAGCAACGATGATTTCGAGCAGAAAAGGCACCAGCAGCAGCCAGCCCACAGCGCTCCCCAGCTTGATGGCTGCCACCAAAAGATAGAACTTGCTCCAGAATCCGGAAAAGGGCGGGATCCCGAGGATCGCCAGCATGCCGGCCATGAAGGCCAGCGCCACCAGCGGCTGCTGCCTGGCGATGCCGCTCAATTCGGAAATTTTACGGCTGCCTGTGGTGTAGCTGAGCACGCCAACGCAGAGAAACAAAAGCCCCTTGCCGACACTGTGGTTCATGATGTGCATGGCGCCTGCGTAACCACCCAGCCGGCTGCCCATGATGGCCAGCCCCACCCCGAGCAATACATAAGAGAGATGGGCGATGGTCGAATAGGCGAGCAGCTTTTTGAGATCATCCTGGAAGAAAAAGAGCCACAGCGCCAGGAGCATGGTCACCACCGCCATCACCGCGACGATCAGGCCGGCCAGCCCGGGCAGATCGGGATTGGCCAGGGCAAGACGGACGAGGAGAAAAACGCCCGCCTTGACCATCGCCGCGGCATGCAGAAACATGCTCACCGTGGTCGGGGCCGCCATGGCATCGGGAAGCCAGGTGAAAAAGGGAAATTGGGCCGATTTAGCCCAGGCGGCTACGGCGAAACAGAGAAAGACCCAGAGCCGCATACCGGGCGCGAGATCCGAGAGCGCATCGAAATCAAAGCTGCCGGTATGGACATAGAGCAGAATCAATCCCAGGGCGAAAAAGAGCCCGCCGGAGAAGGTCATCAGCAGCGCCTTGAAGCCCGCTCGCAGCGATTCGGGATTACGGTAGTGCGAAATCAAAGCCCAGGAACAAAGGGTCGTCATCTCCCAGAAAAAATAGAGCTGAAGCAGATTCGGAGAGAGCGCGACCCCGATCATGGCGGCAATGAAGAGCAGCAGCCAGGCATGATGCCGCATCTTGCCCTCTACCCCGGCATGCTCCCGGTTACCGGGGCTGATATAGGCGGTGCCGTACAGGACGACCAGAAAGCCGAGCACCACGACGATCAGCAGAAGCAGCAAGGCGAGGGGATCCAGCAGGAAACCGAATACACCGCTGTTCAGCCAGGGTTCGAGCCATCGCCAGTGAAGGGGCATGACATTCCAGACTCCCGCCGGACGGACGAGCAGTAACCCGATCAGGCTGAGCAGCATGCCGCTGACCGCAACCACTGCAATCCTGTCTGCATGTTTCTTGGGCAGGAGCGCGCAAAATATGGCGCCGAGAAGCGGCATCAGAAACAAGAGGATCACACAGGGCATTAGGCTTTTTCCTTCTCTGATGGAGCGGCCAGGGGGTTTCCGTCCAGAGCGGCCGCCGCGCCAGCGGCCTGGGATTCCGCAGAGTTCGCGAGGCGTGCGGCCGTTGCGAGCAAGGCGGCCAGATGGCTGAGACTTTCATGCACTTCCGGGCTGATCGGTGCATGCAGAGCCCGATTCTTAGGCTGGATGCCGATCAGGGCCGTTTTTGCGCCCGTCTCAGATTCAAGATAACGCATCAACAGGCCGAGATCCGGCTTGTGCGTATTGAAACGGTCGCTACGTAACTCCTGCCGGCGCAAATAGATCAAATCTCCGGGAGGTGCGAAAAAATCGACCGCATCGACCAGAAGGATTCTCCCGGGATAGCACGCCTTGACCTCGAGGGTGTAATTCTCCGGCATTTCATTGCAAATCAGGGCATACGGCGCACCCAGCACTTGCAGCAGCCTGGCAGTCTCGCAGCCAAGGGCGTCGTCGCCATAGTGCGGATTGCCGATGCCTAGGACTACCATCGGCCCGTCTCCGGCTTCAAAGATCAGGTTCCGAAGTGCCCGCAAGGCGTCGCGGTTGTGCCGCAGCGGCTTCATCGTTCGGGCAACCGTTTGATCTGACGCCATGAAAAGACAGGGCCATCCACGCAAATGTACTTGTGACCAATAGCACAATGTCCGCACTTGCCCACGCCGCATTTCATATAGCGCTCGAGGGTCGAGATGATGCGGTCTTCGGCAAATCCCTTGGCTAAAAGCTCCTGAATGACGAAGCGGATCATCACCGGCGGCCCGCAGGTGAAGGCGACCGTCCGGTTGACATCCAGATGGATTTTCTCAAAAAGAGTTGTGACTACACCGACCGGGCCGTTCCATCCCGGATCGGGTGTATCGACCGTCTGCAGGAAGGTGATATCCTGCCTTTCGCTCCACGCCTGCAGCAAGGGCTTGTAGACCCGATCCGCGGGGGTGCGCGCGCCGTAAAGAATGAAGAACTGGCCGAACTCTTTACGACAGTCGAGCATCGGCTCGATCAGCGACTTGAGCGGCGGCAAGCCGATGCCGCCAGCAACGAAGAGAATGTCCTGTCCCTTTACCTCTTCGAGGGGGAAGCAGTTCCCGAGCGGGCCGCGGATGCCCAGATAGGCGCCTGGCGTGAGCTGATGCATGGCCCGGGTTACGGCGCCAATAGCGCGCACGGTGATGTCGAACTGCTGCGGCCGATTGGGATTTGAGGCAAAGCCGAAGGGGGCTTCCCCCGCCCCAAAGATGGAAGCCTCGACAAATTGGCCCGGTTTGAAGCTGAAAGAATGTTTCAGCGTCCGGGAGGCGAAGGAAAGGGTAAAGGTCTTGATGTCGCTGGTCTCATCGGTGATTTTGTCGACAACAGCGAGATCTGGCAGATAGATATTTTCCATAGTCTTACTGTCCATCCCTTCGCAGCCGTTTCACCACCGCACTGATATCGAGGAGGCCGAAAGCCTCGCAGACGGTGATACAGCGGCCGCAGCCGACACAACCAGGGTGACCATCCTGTTGAATGTAAGGGTAGCTCAGTTTGTGGTAAAAACGGCGTTTGACCCGTTCCTTGGCCCGGAGACGGGGATTATGCCCCGATGCCTCCCGGGTGAAACCGGCATATTGGCACGAATCCCAGCAGCGGATGCGCGTGCCCTGTCGGGCATTCTGTGGGCAATCCACGACATCGAAGCAGGTGCAGCATGGACAGACGTGGGTACATCCGCCGCAGCTGAAACACTCAGCGCCCATCTCTTCCCACAGCTCCTCGCGAACGCGGTTGTTGGTGATCTGGATGCAGGCCTTGGCGAGATAGGCTGTGGGCAGCATCTGCCGGTCGCAGGCCTCCATCAGCTCCCGTCGCCGGTCCTCATGCCGTCTTTGCGCTTTGCTGGCAGGCATCGCCCACTCCTGGAGGAAGCTGCGGCCAGCCGGAGAGCCGATATCGATGAAAAACTCGCTGCCCAGATCGGTCAGCTGCAGGTCAAACCCGCTCTCCAACCAGGGGCCGCCGTTGCAGCAAATGCAGAAACAGCTCTCGTTCGGCTGGTTGCAGGCCAGGCTGATGATCAGAGTGTTCTGGCGCCGTGCACTGTAAAGGGTATCGTCAAAAGCCCCGCGGAAGAAGCCGTCCATGTGGGCCAGCCCCTGCACGTCGCAGGAGCGGATGCCGAATAGAATGCGCGGCTTGACGGCCGGTGGCGGCATCAGGCGCGGTTTGTCATCGGTGAGGTCGTAAGCGAAGAGTTCCTCACGCTGGGGCATGAAGAATCGTTTGAGGGGATCCAGGTCATTGACGTAGTCGAAGGTCAACTTCCTGAGTGAGCGCAACGGTTCGAACGTCACGCTGCCATCGGCTAATTTGGTCGGGCCGATGACGGTCTTTTTTTTCATGCATTGCGAAAGGATTTCGAGAAAGGCTTGTTTGCTGACGACTACCCGGGTTCCATCCTGCATCAAACCATCTCCAATTTTGCGGCGCATAACTTCATCTGCGGAATACCGGATTCCGGTTCCAGCGTGGAAGGCATCAGGGATTGGGTCAGACCATCCTTGTGGTGAATCGGCAAAAAGAGCGTGTGGCGCGGCACGTCGCGGGTGACGACGACACTGCGGCGCACCTCACCGCGGCGGGTTTTAATTCGCACAGTCCAGCCGCTGCGCAATTTAAAGTCCTTGGCATCATCCGTGTTCACTTCCACCGTCGCTACTGGATCCTCCTTGTCCAGGGTGAAGCTGCGGGTGACGAGAGTGCCGCTGCGGCGGTGGAAGAGTGGGCGCCCGGTGAAGAGAGTGAAGGGAAAGTCGTCATCGGGTTCTTCCCCGAAGGGTGCGCCGGCGGTTACTTCGGTGAAGGCGCCCTGCCGTTCGCCCAGCAATTTGCGATAGAGCCGGCAGTTTTCATCGTCCTTGTGCGCCGGCCAGATGAGACCCCCGGGTTGGCCAAGTGCGTTCCAGGAGATGCCTCCGTAGCAGGGAATGAGCGTCTGCATCTCCATAAACACCTCTTCCGGAGTCTGGACCGGCCAGGTAGCGCCCAGGGCGTCAGCCAGCATCTGGGTGATCTCCAGATCGGTTCGGGAGTTGCCCAGCGGGGCGATGGCCGGACGAACCCGCTGAATGCGCCGTTCAAGGCTCGTATAGGTGCCCTCCTGTTCGGCGAAGGTGGCGGCTGGTAGCACGACATCCGCCTGGGCGGCGGTTTCGGTCAGGAAACAATCCTGCACCATAAGAAAATCGAGCTTGTCTAAAGCGGCTGCGGCAGCGTGACTGTCGGGTGCGCTCCATAAAAGGTTCTCGCCGGTCACATAGAGACCGCGGATCGCTCCGCCGGCATGATTCAGCATCTCTTGGAGCGTCAGCCCCGGCCCGGTGGGCAGCGGGGCACCCCAGGCGGATTCGAGCGCTCGCCGGGCGGCCGGCTCCCGCAGATCCCGTTGACCTGGTCCCCACTCGCTCATCAGACCGCTATCAACTGCACCCTGGCTGTTGTTACTGCCCAGAAGCGGCAGGATTCCACCCCCTTCACGGCCAAGGCTGCCGGTCAGGAGAGCGAGGTTCCAGAGGGCGCGGATGTTGGCTGTGCCGTTGGCCTGCTGCGTAATGCCGCTGCCGAAGAGGATCAGCAGCGAAGACGCTTTCCCGATCACTGCAGCGGCCTCCATCACTTTGTCGTGGGGGATACCGCAGACGCTCTCGACATAGTCCGGTGTGAATCGCTCGAGGCCGTCCTCGCGAAGCCGGGCCAATCCGGTGATACCGGGGGCTTGCCAACCCTCCGCGAGGATGACGCGGATCACTCCATTGATGAGCGCGAGGTCGGTACCCGGGTGCAGCTGGAGGTAAAGGCGGAAAAACCGGCTGTGCTCGTGGCGGCGTGGATCGATCTCCACTACGGGAACGCCGCGTTTTGCCGCCTGCAGCAACAGGGAGCCGGCACGCGCCTGCTGCGCCTTAGCATCGGCGCCAATCACCAGGATTGCCCCCGCCTTGTCGATGTCGGCCAGCGCTGCGGTGGCACAGCCATAGCCGCTTTGCTCTTTCAGGACGCGCAAGGAAGGCGCATGATCGTACCGTACCGGGATATCCAGATGGGGGGTCTGCAATACCGAGCGGGCCAACCTGCCCAGCAGATAGGCGGCTTCATTGGTCGTCTTGACTGATCCCACCACGCCCAGGCTCGCACGACCGTGCGTATCCTGGAGCGCAGCGATCTTTTGGACTGCGAAAGCGAGGGCTTTTTTCCAGGAGACCGGTGCGAGCCTGCCGTTGTTCTTGATCAGGGGTTGGGTGAGACGTCGGGGGTGATGGATGATTTGGTGACCGTTCCACCCTTTAATGCATAGGGTTCCACGGCTGACAGGATGGGACTTTTGCGGCGCAGAGGCGAGAACCACGCCTTGATTAACTTCCAGGAGCATTCCACAACCACATCCGCAAAAGGGGCACGTCGTTTGAACTTTCAACAGCCAGCTCCTCTTCAAAGGATCGCCAGGTCCATTCAAACCAGAGATGTGGGGATGATTCATTTTAAAGAATGCAGATGATTATATCAAGTACTTTTTCTTTTTTTTCGCCGAATCTTATTGGCGGGACGAGAAAAGAAGGTAAAACTACTTGCTTAAGAGAGGTTTTTTCGTTAAAATTAAACGATTATCCCGTAAATAGTGACGAAATGAGAGAGAAGCAGGAAATGGTTAGACTCACTGAGCAAGCTGAGAAGGCGATGGGCAAACTAACAGCGGAGAAGCCGCGTCTTTATCAGCTTATCATCGGAGGCTTTGGTTGAGGTGGTCCGAAACTCAGCCTGGTCGAGGTTGAAAAGAAAAAAGAGGGCGCCGTGAATGAGCTGCGGGTGGCTGAGGCGACCATCACCTGGGATGACCGCATCGCCCAGATCGCCCGCATGTATGGATCGATCGTAATCGATTACGCCCATTATCTATTCGAAGAACGCTTCATCGTCGGATTTGAAAACGGCCGCGGAGGTTGTTGACTCCTCCCTCCTAAATTGGCACGCCCGCGAGTGGCTGCACCCTGACACGGAGCGGCGCCGCGGGCGGCATCGTATCCGGTTCCTCCCCCTTCTCATAGACGCGCAAATCAAAATACCAGGGGTCGACCTGCGCGCAGTATCCGTAAATGAGATTATCTCTTCCCAGCAGAATATAGTTAAAGGGTTCGATCTGCCCTGAAAAGTTCAGGGTGGTCAGCCAGGCATTGTCGAGGGCTACATAGACCTTCGAGCGCGTCCATGCGATGCGAAACTCATAGATGCGTCCCAGCTTCCAGATGTAGTCCTCGAGGCAAGTGAATTCATTACGGGAGCTGATACCGCGCGCCGCCGCGAGCACCTTGAAACCGGCCATGCCGCTGCCGGCCGAATAGCCGCTGCCGGTGCGAATCTGGATCCAGGCACCGTCGGTGTCAAAAATGTCTTTGTTGTTGGGATAGAGGCGGGAATAAAGGTTGATGACATGCAGTTTCAAGTCATCCACCCACTGGATCGCCGGGTTAAAATTGGTCACCTTTACCGCCAGGGTGCCCTCGAGGGGAAGGGATTGAGAGAGCAGGATCTGCAACTGACTGGTCGTTTGCGTTGCATGCCAGCCGCGTTCCGCATCGAACACACCGTCCAGATTGCGGATCGTCTCTTTGTCGCGCGGCGTCGCTGAAGTGAGGGGATGCGCATAGAACAGGCGGTGATGATCGGCGGGCTGGGCTTGCAGCCCGCTCACGGCGGTAATGAGACAAAGGTAAGCAAGCTGGCAGGCCAAGGACTTCATAAGCTCCTCTCTGGTGTGGCAGCGGTGCCACAGGATGGGGCGCGGGGCTCCTGTTTCCGCGCCGGATGATAAGATTTGCCGCAGCCGGCTAGGCCGTCAGCAGGATTGTGGTGGAAAGCGTGCAAAAAACAGGCCATCCATAACAAAAGGGCTGCCTCAAGCGACAGCCCTTTTCGGGTTCTCCGGTTTAATCAGCTAGGCGTTCAGCCACCAGCTGGGCGAGATCACGCGCCAGCAGTTTTTCAGTCCATCCCTTCTCCTTGATCCCGTCATCCAGCATCGCCAGGCAGAAGGGGCAGCCGCTCGCGACGATAGCGGCGCCGTTTTCAGCGGCCTCCCCAATACGGTGGTGGTTGATGCGCGTCCCTTCGCTCTCCTCCATGAACATCCGCGCACCACCGCCGCCGCAGCAAAAACTCTGCGCTCGGCTGTGCGCCATCTCCACGGGCGGCGCCCCGTTCAGCCGGGCCAAGACCGCACGCGGCGCGTCGTATAGGGCATGATAGCGGCCGAGGTAGCACGAGTCATGCCAGGTAACGGACTGGCCGCTTTCCCCATTCAAGCGGATTCTACCCTCCGTCAGCAGCTGCTGGATGAGGGTGGTGTGGTGCACCACCTCATACCGCGCGCCCAGCCGGGCATACTCCTCGCCAAAAAGATGCATCCCATGCGGACAGGAGGTCAGAAGGATCTTGAATTGGTACTGCTGCAAGATCTGAATGTTCTCCATGGCCATGGTCTGGAAGAGATACTCATTACCAGCGCGCCGGGCCGGATCACCGCAGCATTTTTCCTCCAGGCCGAGCACCCCATAACGGACGCCGGCATGGTTCAGAACGGCTGCCAAGCTGCGCGAAACCGCCCTGGCCCGCTCATCGAAGGCACCGGCGCAGCCGACAAACCAGAGATAGTCGACCTCCCCCGCGGCGGCCATCACCGGCACATTCAATCCCTCGGCCCACTCCATGCGGCTGCCGCTTCCGGCGTTCCAGGGATTACCGTTGGTTTCGAGGCCGCGGAAGGCCGTCTGCAACTCTTGGGGAAAGGTGCTTTCCATCATCACCCGGTTGCGGCGAAGATCGACAAGGGCGGGGATGTGTTCGTTGCGCACCGGGCAGACCTCCATGCAGGCCCCGCACGTGGTACAGGCCCAGATCTCCGCATCGCTGAGTGCGCTCCCCAGTATCGGTGCGGAGGGCTCCACGCCTGCCAGCAAGCGCTGCGCCTCGGTGAGGGCGTATTTTCGCTGGCTCATCATCACCACCTTTGGTGAGAGCGCCTTTCCAGTGGCAAAAGCCGGGCAGACATCCTGGCAGCGGCCGCAGTCGATGCAGGAGAAAAAGTCGCTGATGTTCTTCCAGGGATAGTGCGGCAGGGTTGCAGCACCGAATTGTTCGCTCTTTTCGAAATCGATGGGCTGCAGGGTGCCGATTGGCTCACGGCTGCGGAAAAAGAGGTTGACCGGTCCGGAGAGGAGGTGTAGATGCTTGGACCCCGGGATGAAGACCAGAAAGCCGAGCACCATAAGGAGGTGCGACCACCACAAAAGGCTGTTCCACACGCCAAGGGCGTCGGCCGACAAGCCGGCGAACAGGGGGGCTAATCGGGTGGAAACCGGCATCCAGGCAAAAGGGGGTGCCCCGTTGAGGAGCTGCTCGGCGGCCTGATTAAGCAGGTAAGTGATCATCAGCCCCGCGATCAGGGAGAGAACGATGGCGCTATGCGGGGAACGCGAGATCGGTTGGGGCAGGGTGATGCCGGCGGGCCGGAGCAGATAACGGCGAACCGCCAGCCCCAGGACACCCGCCAGGGTGAGGAGGGCGGCAAGGTCCACACCAAGAAACCACGCGTCGGCAAACCAGTTGTGGCCGAGGATCGAAAAACCGGGAGTGAAGGCCTGGCCGACATGATTGATGGTAGCCACGGTGAAAAAGAGGAATCCCCAGAAAATCAGCGCGTGCAGCACGCCCGTCAAGGGGCGATCCTTGACCGCGCAGATTTGCACCACCACCCGTCCAGCCATCCACAACAGCCGCTCGAGGGGGTGGTCCCAGCGCACCGGCTCCCGGCGGCCGAGACGGACCAGACGAATCCTCAGCGCAATTTGCCACAGGAACCAGGCCAGCGCCGCCAGAATGAGGAGGACCAACGCGATTCTGCCGCTCCAGTTGAGCACGATTACCTCCCACGCGTAGAATGCCGAAAAGTGCAACCCCCCAGCCATGAGCGTACCGCTGCCGCCTCAGCCGCGCAGCCGGGCGAGTTCTTCCTTTAAAAGGGGAAGGATCTCGAAAAGATCCCCGACGACGCTGTAATCGGCGCGCTGCATGATCGGGGCATTGGGATCCTTGTTGATGGCGACGATGCATTTTGAACCGGACATTCCCGCCCAGTGCTGGATCGAACCGGAAGCGCCGCACATAAGATACAGATCAGGCGAGACCACCTTACCGGTCTGCCCCACCTGTTCACTGTGAGGCCGCCAACCTGCATCGACCACCGCGCGCGTGGCCCCAACCGCCCCATCCAGCATGCCGGCGATCTCTTCGAGGATTTTGAAATGCTCAGGGCCGCGCATACCGCGTCCCCCGGTCAGAACGATCGCCGCATCGCTGACATCCAGGCGGCTGGTGTCGCGCTTGCGCACCTCCTGAAGGGCCACCGGGCTGGACCAGTCTGGCAGGACGAGCGGCACCACAACGGCGCTCTGCCCGGGACGAACTTCCTGCGCCGGAAAGAGGTTGGGGCGCAGCGTGACCATCTGGAGCGGCCCAGAAAGCGCCATCTCCGCGATAACCTTGCCGGCATAGAGCGGTTTTTGCACCTCGACGCCACCCTCCTGCCATGCCAGTCCAGTGCAGTCACTCGCCAGGGCCGCGCCTGTAGCGGCAGCGACCCGCGGCGAGAGATCGCGTCCGATCGAGGTGGCAGGAAAGAGTACCACCGCCGCAGAAGTCTGCTTGATCGCCGCCACCACGAGGTTGCGGTATATCGTTCCGTTATAGGCTTCCAGCCGCTCTTCCTCTGCCAGCAGCACCTGGTCGGCGCCGAAGCTGCCCAGGGTGGCAGCCTCTCCGGCAGCCCCAGGGGCGGCAATCACCAGGGCGGTTACCTTACCCTTTGCAGCGTCTGCGAGCAGCCGCGCCTGGGTGACAACCTCGCGGCTCACCTTGCGCAGATGCCCCTCCTGTATTTCAGCTACGGCTAAAATCATCGACATCGTGAGGCTCCCGTTTAAAGTACCTTGGCTTCGGAATGGAGCAGGCGGACCAGCTCCGGCACGACGGCAGGGCCTTCGCCAACCTTTTTCCCTCCGGAACGCACCGGCGGCTGAAGCAGACGGGTGATGCGTATCTGGCCGGATTCCAGCGTAATTGATCGTTCGGGTATCACCATTTTCATGGCGGCCATCTTGCCGCGGATCGAGGGGTAACGGGGTTCGTTCAGCCCCTTTTGGCAGGTGATCACCGCAGGCAAAGGTGCCTGAAAGACCATGGTTCCCGTGTCGGCTTCACACTCGGCGGTCAGCATGCCGCCCGTCAGGGTTAACCGCGTGACTACGGTAAGACAAGGAAGGTTGAGGAGTTCGGCCACCATCGGGCCGACCTGCATGTTTCCGTCATCGATGGCCTCCTTGCCCGTCAGGATCAGATCAGGGGAATGACTGGCCAGTGCGGTTGCGAGCGCCCGGGCGGTGGCCAGGCCATCGGAGGGCACACTGTCCGCCTTGAGGAGCAGCACCTCGTCGGCACCCATGGCGGCAGCGCTGCGCAAGGCCTCGGCGCTGCGGGCGGGTCCAAGGGTGACTGCAAGCACCGTGGTGCCGGGATAAGCCTCCTTGATGCGCAGGGCCTCTTCCAGGGCGTATTCGTCATAGGGATTGAGGATATACTTGATGCCGGTCTCGGCAATACTTTTGCCATCGGCGGCGGGTTTGATCAGGGCTTCGGTATCCGGCACCTGCTTGATGAGCACCAGGATCTTCACCTTCTGCTTCTCCTTTCGTCATGGCCCGGTACGCCCTGATGCACTCTGCAGCGGGCGCTTGGGTCAACGGGCACATATAAAAAACGACCGGCGTTGTGCCGGTCGGTCCCTTCACGCCTTATTAATTTAGAAAAAGGCGGGACAAATGCAACAGATTTTTGAATCATATTCATTTTTTGCGGATGCCGTTGAGGAACACCGCCGTAATCTCTTCGGCATGACTGGAAAGGCGGAACCCCTTGCTCCGTGAAATGGTATAGGCCGTGGCCATCTGATCGACAGCCCCGAAGACCAGCTGCTTGAAAACCGTTGGGTGAATCGCCGGATCGAACTCCCCGGTGATTTGCCCTTCGACCAGGGCAGCCGCAATGAGATCGAGATATTCCTTGAAACTGCTGCCCTGATACCCGAGGATAAACTTGCTGCAGAAACGCACCTCCACCTCCAGCAGATGGGCCATGTCGGGATTGCGCTCAACGAACTGGAGATGGGACCGGATGAAGGCGGCCAGTTTTTCTGTCGCGGTCGACTGGGCGGCCATGGCCTCCCGCATGCGCTTGATGATCGGGGCCATCTCCTCTTCGAAGATCGAGATCATCAAGTCATCCTTGTTCTCAAAATAGAGGTAGGTTGTGCCCACCGCCACGCCGGCCGCGCGGGCGATATCCTCCATTTTAGCGTTATAAAAACCGCGCTCGGCGAAAACGCTGATAGCGGCCTGCAGGATTCTTTCTCGTTTACCCGTGTTCATCTCTGACCTCACTTCAGCCCCGGCCCAGCCGTGGCAGAGCCATTTGATAAATTCATTTAATATAGATAAAAAAGCCTGCAAAATCAATCAGATTATTGCGCTTTGCGAATAAAGTGAATGATATTCACTTTTCTATTGACAATATTTCTTTTTTTAAGTAAACTATATGAAGTAAATTCATTTTTCGTCTGCAAATCCGTCGAATGACACCGATTCGAACCGTCAACTTTCCTGAGGAGGGAAGCATGAAAAGAGTATGTACCGTGATCGTCACCCTGATGCTTGTTGCCAGCAGCCTTTTTGCCGCCGGTGTGGATCTGACCGGCGTCGGTGTGCGCAGCACCAGCATGGGCGGCAATTACCGCGCAATCAGCAACGACTGGAGCGGCATGTTCTGGAATCCGGCCGGACTGGTCTGGAGCAAAGGCCTCAAGGCTGGCGTCAGCCTCGAGTTCATCAAACCGTTATCGGGTTACACTTCCACAGCCATCAACGGCGCTCTGTTCAGCGGCATGTCCGCTTCTGAGGTCAACAACGAGGACAAGACCTTTGTGATGCCGGCCTTTGGCATTTACAGCAGCAACGAGAAGATGGCCTATGGCATCGGGTTCTGGGCTCCCTTCGGTCTCGGGGCCAAATGGGATCTGCTCAACACCAGCGTTTACAACAACAACTATCCCACCTTCGAGTGGGAAGATAACCTCAAGGTGCTGGCACTGCAGCCGACTTTCGCCTACAAACTGAGCGATCAGCTCTCCGCTGGCATCGGTCTGACCCTGCTCTATGCAGACATCTCGATCCGCAAGCCCAATTTCACCCCCAATCCGGTCACCTACAACCCGGCCTACGCCGCCCTGAAGGCTGCCCTTGGCACCTCCGCCGCCGCCCCCTTCGACCAGTTCCTTTCCGAAGGTCTGCTTGAAGGCAATGGTATGGGCGTTGGCGCCGCTCTCGGTGTGCAGTTCAAGCCGGTGGAGACCTTGACCCTGGGCGCCTCGATGAAATGGTACAATGACATCAGTCTGGATGGCACCCTCAGCGCCGATACGTATTACGCCAAGGATCCGGGTAATGTCAAACCCACCCTGGACTTCCTCCTTTCCAAGAGCATGATCACCACCGCCCAGTACCAGCAGTTGCTCGGCGCCTACTCGGGCGTCAAGGCGACCGCGATCCCCAAGACGGATGTCAAGGCGGATCTGCCCCTGCCGTTGAATGCGGGTATCGGCTTTGCCTGGACCGGCGTCAAGAATCTGCTCGTCTCCGGCGACATCGCCCTGACCCAGTGGTCCTCCTGGGATGTCATCGAAATCAAGGATACCAAGGGCAACAAGGTTAATGAGCTGAAAGAGAACTGGAAAGACGGCATCCGCGCCGGTCTGGCCCTCGAATACACCGTGCTTCCCCCGGCCAACGCCAAGGTGCGCGCCGCCTTCTACAGCGAGCCCCGCGCGGCGGTGCCCGAGACCATGAATCCCACCATCCCCGATATCAATCGCCGCAATGTGATCATTCTGGGCTTCGGCCTGCCGATCGGCCCCTTCGAAGCCGGTTTGATGTATGAGCACATGTTCATCAAGGACGTAACTGTCGAGTGGAATCCTGCGGCTCCGCCCTATGAGAACATCGGTGGCGTCTATTCCATGAAGGTCAACAACCTGATGGTCGGTCTGGATTATAATTTCTAGAGCCGGCTGCACCCCGCGTTCGACTGAAAGCGACGCTGGCCGCTCCGATAATCGGGAGACTCTCGCAAGAGAGTCTCCTTTTTTTTGAAATAAAAGCCCGCGACTCCCTGGTTATACGAGTGTTATCCTGCAGTTAAGCCTACTTTCTAAGACGGGATCCGTTATGAAACCCGCTTACCTTCTGGCCCTGATGGGCCTGGTTCTTTTCGCCTGTGACGATGACAGCGGCATCAAGCCCCCCACCCAGCTCAGCGGTTTCTCCGGTACCATCACCTTCAAGGGGGCCTGGCCGGAGGATACCGATCAGATCCGCCTGGCCGCTGCACTCAAGTTCCCGCCCTCAACCATCGCGGACGTCCTGCTGGGTGACGCCCTACCAGTCGGCGGCGACTCCATCCGCTACACCTTTTACACCAATCCGGTAGCCCTACAGGCCGTCGGTGTGGTCTGGAAAGAGAAAGGGCAGGCCTGGGATGCCACCAACATCATCGGCTACTACTTCCCGACAGAGAATCATCTCGCGCCGGGCACCGTCACCGTGACCCGCAAGGATGAGATCGTCCCGAATATCGATATTGAATGTGATCTGACCAAAGTCAAGCGCGCTGTCAACAGCGCCATCGGCGGGATGCTGCGCGTGCAGGGTGCCTGGCCGGCGGGTGCATCCAAGGTGGTCGTGGCTGCCTCCACGGCTCCGGTATTGCCGTCCAGCTTGCTCGATCTCACCTTCTCTTTTCCGATGGATGCAGGATTTGATTCCACCCGCTATATCATCGCGGTTCAGCCGGGAACCTACAAGCTCGTGGCAGCCTTGGTCATTGAAAATGGCAAAAGCATCGGTATGGAAAGCATCAAGGGTGCTTATTACAGCTTTGGCGGCATCAAGATCAAAAACGCCGAGACCCGCGTGTTGGATGTCGATCTGACGCTCATCTTTCCCCCGGGCAGCCTGCGCGCTGCTCCGGCTGACAAGCCTTCTCCCTATACCAAGCCTCTCAAGTGATTGGACCGCCTATGCACAGAGCCCATCGACTCTTACTGGCCCTTCCCTTTCTGTTTGCCATCGGGCCCCAGCCGCTGCCGGCGCAGAGCAGTGGCCGAATCAGCGGCCGCGTGGCCGATGCCAAGACCGGCGAGGCCATCCCTGGCGCCAATGTCATGATCGCCGGGACTGTGCTCGGCGCCAACAGCGATCCGGAAGGCCGCTTCAGCATCAACTCGCTGGCGCCGGGCAGCTATGATCTGCGCGTGTCAGCTGTCGGCTACCGCCCCTTTTTACGCAGATCGATTGCCGTTGCCGCGGGGGCACAAGTCCAGCTCGCGGTTGCGCTCGAGCAGACCCTGATCGAAACCGGCGAGGTGGTGGTCACCGCGTCCAAACGCCGCCAGAGCATCGAGGATTCTCCCACCAGCGTCGGCGTCATGAGCAACCGGGAACTCGAACAGAAGAATCAGGTTTATCTGGACAAGGCCCTGGAGAATGCCGCAGGCGTCAATTTTGTCGGCGGACAGATCAACATCCGCGGCTCTTCCGGCTATAACTATGGTGCCGGCAGTCGCGTTCTGTTGCTGATCGACGGTGTACCGGTGATGCCCGGCGACAGCGGCGACATCAAATGGAGCATGGTGCCCGCCAGCCAGGTGGATCATGTCGAGATCGTCAAAGGCGCCGGATCGGCCCTCTATGGCTCAAGCGCCCTCGGCGGCGTCGTCAACGTCATCACTAAAAACGCCGCCGTCAAACCGTTAACCCACATGCGGTTATCGGCGGGTTTCTATGACAAGCCCATGTACGCCGAATGGAAATGGACCGATCGCCTGCTTCACTTCGACGACATCGACATCGACCACTCGCAGCGCATCGGCAAATCCAACCTCATGCTGGCACTCGGACGCCACCAATCCACCGGCTATGCCCAAAACGGCTGGTATCAACGGGTGAACGGGCTTTTCAAATGGCAGCGCCAGCTCACCCCCAAAGCTACCCTGACCCTCTCCAGCCATTATGAGACCAATAACAACGGCACCAGCCTGATGTGGCGCAGCCAGAGCGAAGCCCTCTCGGTGGCCAAGGAGGCGCTTGGAGACCGGGTTAAATCGGACAAATTCGGTCTTAATTTGTTTCATCGCTGGGCCGCCAATGAAAAATTCGCCCTCAACACCCGCGTCTCCTATTTCCGCAATTTCTGGAAGAATTATTTTCACGACAATCTCAACGCTTCGCAGGCCAACCGTATCGGAGTGGAGTTGCAGGGGGATTATCAGTTCTCTAATAGCAATGCCCTCACCTTCGGCACAGAGGAGGCCTGGGACATCGTAGAATCCGGCCTGGTCGGTAATCATGAGCAGTACGTTCTCTCCGGTTATATTCAGAATGAGCGCAAGCTTATCAGCGCCCTCGCGCTGACGCTGGGCGCGCGTTATGACCTGCAAAAGGTAGACACAGGCTTCAAGGATGAAAATCTGAGTCCGAAAGTGGGGCTGGTGTGGCACGCGCTCCCCTGGATGACGCTGCGCGGCTCCTCCGGCAGCGGTTTCCGCGCCGCCTCGATGTCGGAACGTTTTTCCAATTCCGTCTATTCGGGATTGCAGCTGGTCCCCAATCCCACTCTTAAATCCGAGACCGCCTGGTCGCACGAGATCGGTGCCAGCGTGCTTCTCCTCCCTCTGCTGTCGCTGGATCTCAGCGCATTCCGCAGTGATTATTATGATCTGATCGAGCCAGAACCTACGGTCACGCAGGAGATCCGCTTCGTCAACATCACCCGCGCGCGCATCAGCGGACTCGAGACCTCGGTGCAGCTGCAACCGGGGATACCCGGGCTTTCGCTCACAACCGCTTGGACCTGGATGGATCCGCGCGATCTCGATCTCGACGCGACTCTGGCTTACCGGCCGCGTCGAATCTCCCAGACGACCCTGATCTACCGCATTGGCCCCGTGGAAATGAGCGCCGACTACCGTTACATCGCGCGGCTGGACCAGGTCAAGCTCTACCCCCTTGAGGACCGGGTGGCGCAAAAGACACTCGACCTGCACCTGACCTGGCACTACCGGCAATGGTCGCTTGGCGGCCATCTCAACAACGCCCGCAACCACAACCATACCCAGATGGAGCGCACCTTGTTGCCCATCCGCAATTATATGCTCACCTTGAGTGGGACGATCTGATTTGCAGGAGCACCTATGCGATTATTTATTTTTTGGGGCGTGCTGATGACCTTTTTCCTGACGTTGACGGGTTGCAAGCAAACGGGGGATTTTCCCAAAAAGCTCCCCGCTGCTGAGGTTAAGGCCGAGCTTGACAAGCTCGCCCCGGTCGCTCTGGACTGCGACCTTTCCCGGCTTTTACCCGCAGACAAATCGGCCCTAGCGGAGATCCTCCGCGCCGCCAAAATTATCGACCAGCTCTATCGCTTGCAGGTCAGCCCCGAAAATCCCGCGCTTCTGAAAAAGCTGCAAGACGACAGATCGCCGGCCAGTCAGCCCTATCTGGAGATGTTCCTGGTGATGGCAGGTCCCTGGAACCGGCTGCAACATGATGCCCCCTTCCTGACCGGTACAGCTAAGCCCGCTGGTGCCGGGTTCTACCCAATAGACATAACCCGGGAAGAGTTTGAAGCCTGGATTGCTGCCCATCCGGAACAGAAAGCCTCCTTTGAATCCAATTTCACCGTCATCCAACGCCACGGTCGCGAACTCGTAGCGGTGCCGTATCACACCGTTTGGCATCCCCTGATCGAGTCCCTCACCAGCCATCTCGAGGCGGCTGCCAAATCGACCACCGATCCGACGCTGGCCCATTTCCTGCGCCTGCGCGCCGATGGCCTACGCAAGGACGATTATTACGAGAGCGATATGGCCTGGATGGATTTGACAGGCGATCTGGAGGTGGTGATCGGCCCCTATGAGGTTTACGAGGATGGACTGTATAACTACAAGGCCTCGTACGAGGCCTTCGTATGCCTCGTCGACCATGCGGAGAGCCGCAAGCTGGAGGCGGTCGGCGCCCATCTCAACGAACTTGAGGCCAATCTGCCCATCCCTGACCGTTACAAGAATTTCAAACGCGGCGGCGCGTCACCAGTCAAGGTGGTCGAGGAGATCTATTCTGCCGGCCAATCGGGTGTGCAGACTACTGCATTCAACCTGCCCAACGACGAGCGCGTGCGCGAAGCCAAGGGATCCAAAAAGGTAATGCTCAAAAACATTGCCAAAGCCAAATATGAATCCTGCTGGATGCCGATTGTTCAGACCGTCCTGGCACCCAAACCCCTCACCGCTGTCTCATTCGAAGCCTATTTCAACCACGTTTTGATGCACGAAGTGAGCCATGGGTTGGGACCCGGCATGATAACCTTGTCCAGCGGCGAACGCGTCGATGTCGCTAAAACCCTGAAGGAGCTTTATTCAACGATCGAGGAGTGCAAGGCCGACGTACTGGGGATTCTCAATATGAAACGATTGATGGAGAAGGGGATTTTTCCGGCAGAAATGGAGTATCCCATGTACGCCAGCTATCTTGGCGGGATGCTGCGCTCGATCCGGTTCGGGATCAACGAAGCTCATGGCGGCGGTGTTGCCATTCAGTGGAATTACTGCTTCGACAAGGGCGCCTTCCTTCAGGATGAAAACGGCAAGCTGACCCTGGATGAGACCAAAATGCTGCCGGTGCTGACCAGCCTTGCACACGAACTGCTGATGTTCCAGGCTATCGGCGATTATGAGGGTGCGAAAAAGTTTATCGAAATGTACCGAAAAATGACGCCGGTGATGCAGCAGATGGTGGAAGCCCTGAAGGAGGTGCCTGTGGACATCCGGCCCTCCTATCCGGTACTCGCACAGTTCGGCCTGTAAAAGCCTCCTTTACTCCTCCAGCTCTCGTGCCCACCCGGAGGCGCCGATGAACATGCCCCGGTGCCTCCGCTGGCTCTCGCACCTCTCAGCGTACCATGTTCTCCCACCCACCTCCTTTTGCCAGCCTGCACACGATGTTCCCTGCCTGGCGTACCGCTGTTCGCCCGAATCCTTCTGTAGGCTTTATGGGAGGTTAACTTCACACTCCTCTGAACAGATTAAAAAACAAAGGGCAAAAAACGTTTGCTCCTTTTCATATACTCGGTGTATTCCGCCCCGAAAAATTGAATGCATTCAGCCTCATCCGCCTTGGCAGTGAAATAGAGAAAGAAGCTCGCGGCAAGGGACAGAAAAAAGCCGATCCAGCCGGGTTGCTTGAAAAAGATACCCCAGCTCAGCCAAAAAAGCGAGCTGTAGAGCGGATGACGGATATAGCGGTAAATTCCGCTTTCAACCAGCTGCGAGGTTCTTTCAAATTCAAACAGATGCGTTTCGTCTTCGCGGCCCTTCCCAGGTTTACCCCGCCGGATCAAACCCTCGGCGCCCATCATGAGTACTATCAAGGAGAGAGACAAAAGCAGCCAGGAGATCAACTGATGCCAGGCCAACGGCGTGTTGAACCACTCCTTCACGTTAAGCAGCAACAATATGAGCATACACTCCCATGCAAAGAAGCGGTAAAAACCATGAGAGCCCACAACCCTCAGCGAAAACCGCGAAAGGTAGGCCATGAAAAGGCTGGCGATTACAAAGACTATTAATTTTATCATGTCGGAACCTGTTTGTCTTAATCCTGATAGACAGGAAACGGTGAAGTGTCTGCTGACACATTTGGGTCGGCGCGAGACGGGGCGGGTTGGCGCGGGAGCCGTCGGCAGCGCCGGCACCTGCCCGCTGGTACATCCGGGTCGGTGCGAGAATTAGCGGCCGCGCCGGCGCCTATAGTAATAGATCAGTCCTGTGCAAGTCAATCCCACCCCGGCCAGAGACGGCCAGAAAGCAGTGATCAGGGTAGTGATCATAAACCAGACCTGGATGATCAGCACCAGGATCAGGGTGACCGGATAGCCCCAGGCCTTGTAATATCGCGGAGCCTCAGGGTATTTCCGGCGCAGGATGTAGACCGCCGCGAAGGTCGAGATATTAAAAATCGACGAGGTAAAAGAGAAAAAGTCGATGATGGTCTCATAGGCACGGGCGGCGAAGCCGGCGGCAAAAAGCAGCACGGTCGCCCAAATGCCCTGGACGATGAGCGCACGGTTGGGGGTTTTATAGCGGGGATGGACCTCGCTAAGCCAGCAGAAAAAGAGTCCATCACGCGCCATAGCATAGACCCCGCGCGCCTTGACCAGCACCTGCGAACTGACGCTGCCAAAGGTGCTAAGCATCACCGCCAGGCTGACGAGGATGCCGCCGATACCGCCCACAGCCGCCTCGACGGCATCTACCGCCACCCCTTTGGAGTTGGCGATGCCGGCAGCAGGGAGCTGGAAGAGGTAGGCGGAGTTGGCGGCCAGGTATATCAGCATCACCCCGGTGAGGCCGAGGATGAGCGAGAGCGGCAGATTGCGGCGTGGGTTCTTGACCTCCTCGGCGACATAGGTCGCCCCCTCCCAGCCGCTGAAGGCGAAAAAGGCGTAGCGCATAGCCGCCCCCATGGCGAGCAGGGAACCCCAGGTGAATTTGTCCGGCCAGAAGGGCTCGCTGAAATGGGCGCTGCTGCCCCCGCTGGCGAAGCAGATTCCGATGACCATGCCGAGGGCGAGCAGCTTGAGCAGGCTAAGCACATTCTGCACCGTGCCGCCGAGGGCGACGCCAAAGCAGTTCACCAGCGTTAGCAGCCAGATGATGCCGAGGGCGATCAACACCTCAACGCCGCGTCCGAAAGCGATACCGGTGATCAGGCGATATAAAGAATTGCCATACTCAGCAAAGACGATCGAGACGGCGGCAATGGCCCCAGTCTCGGAGACGAAGAACATGGCCCAGCCGCGCAAAAATGCCCAAACCGGGGGATAGGCGGCGCGCAGGAAGGCATAGGGGCCGCCCGATTTGGGCATCATGGCCGCCATTTCGGCATAGACGAAGGCCCCGAGCAGGGTGGCGATGCCGCCAAGGAGCCATACCCCGTAGAACATCGAGACGCTGCCGACCAGGATCATAATCGAAGCGGGGGTCCGGAAGATGCCCGAGCCGATGATGCGGCCGATGAGGATGGAAAAGGCCTCGGTCAGGCCAAGTCGGCGTTCAAGGGTGCTTTTTTCGCTGAACCACTCTTCAGGAACCATTGGCCGTGCTGGCACACTCTCCTCCTGGCCGGTCGTCCAGCGCCGGCGGTTTGTGGTTTGTGCTGGAAGTATCCTTCCTCGATGCTACCCCCCGGTCTGGCCGATCTCCACCTCCAGAAAGATCCCGCGCACCGTATACCCGGTGCGACGAACATGGGAGATGCTGGAGACGCTTTTTATGTACTCCTCAAGTTGGGCCTGATCGTGGCTCTCTCCGGTTTTGAAATCGATGATAAGAATCTCCCGCCGTTCATCGCTTACCAGCATGCGGTCGATGCGCTGTTCACGGCCGTCCGGGGCGAAAAGGGTCTGCTCGGTGAAGACGCGCGCCCACGTCGCAGCGGAGAAATAATCGGCATGAGCGTCGATGAACGCCTCCACCCTGTCGATGAGCACGAGGATATCGGCGGCGGGCAAGAGACTGCCGTAATCTGCGAGCGCCCTCCGGGCGGCGCGCTGCCGGGCGTCGGGAGAATCAAAGGTGATGAACGAGAGGTAGTGATGGACGAGGTTGCCGCGGTCGACGCGGCGCTTGTTGAGGTAGACGCTTCTGTAGTCGAGGAAGGGCTCCTTCTCGAAGCGTTCACGGTCGGGGCGGTACCAGGCGGAGCGGTCCGGGTCGAGATATTCACTCAGAGTTCCGGCGCTTACTCCCTCCGGTCGACGCCCAGCCGTCTCGTTCCTCTGCCACTCCCCCCAGCGCGCCTCCGCCGCCTCCGCCCCCAGCAGCCGCAGCCGGCCCTGCGCCGCGAGCATCTCGTGCAGGGCGGTGATAATCAGCTCCGCCGCCGCAGGCTTTTCTGCGTCGGCTGCGGCTGCGAGCAACCCCTCCAGTCCCTCCTTGTGCTTCCCCACCAGATAGATAGCCAGATTGCTCCTGGCACGCGTCACGGCCACGTAAAAGGCGTTCAGCTCCTCGATGCGATCCCGGTTCACCTCTCGTTCCACCAGCGTTCCGGCGCTCGAGGCGGCGAGCACGCTCTCGAGATTGTACGTGAGGGCATGCTCCTCGATGCGCTGAAACTGGTCATCATAACGGACGTAGCAGGTCAGGCCGCCGTGATCGTCCCGTCGGTTGGCCAGGGGCCAGAAGAGAAAAACGCTATCAAACTCGAGCCCCTTGGCCTTGTGAATGGTGAGCAGCCGGACGGCCTCGACCTCCTCCAGCCCGAGCTGCTGCCAGCCTTCATCCTCTTCATGCTGTTCGCAGTAGCGCATGAAGCCGGCCGGAGAAGGTTCGTACTCGCGCTGATTGTGGCAGAAATCAGCGACAATCTGTAGAAAGAAGGCAATGTTTTTACTATCGTTCTCCTGCTCGAAGATGCGGGGGACAGAGAAATCCTCGAAAATGCGCTTGCACAGCACCAGGAGATCCTTTCCGGCGGCCGCTCTCAAAAAAGCAGCGCAACGCTGCACGGCCGCGACACCGGGCAGAAGGCCGGCCAACTTTTGCCAGAGCGGGCGCGGGACAGGGTCGGCCGTAGCGTCGCGATAGGCGAGCAGGATGGCCTTCAGTTCCGCTCCACCGCAGAGGAGATAGTCGGAACGAAAAAACTTGAGCAGCTCCTCGAAATCGAGGGTAGCCAGATAGCGCAGGAGGTGGATCGCCGGTTTGATGGCACGGTGCTCGAGGATGGAATGGGAGCTTTCGAGCACATAGTCGATCTTTTGCTCATCGAGGATATCGGCGATGGCGTGCAGGCTGGAATTTTCACGCGCGAGGATGGCGGTCTCGTTGGGACGGAGCGTCCCCTCCTGCAACCGCGGCACGATCTCCTTCAGGACCATTTCGGCACTGGCATCGCGTTGACTGGTCAGGTCACCGGACTCATCGCCGTCACGGTAGGTACGGAAGGCGACGAGGAGGCTGCCGGGCTGCTCCAGCCGGGCGGTTTTGCAGAGCTCATACGGCCAGTCAAGACCGAGGGCAGTCAGCCGCTGCTGCAACGGAGCGCCGCCGAAAAAATCGTTGACGAAATCGATGATAACCGGGCTGCTGCGAAAGGAGGTGTCGAGGCGGATAGGCTCGCGCTCATCGAGGCGATGCTGCATCGCCCTGAGTAGGTCGCGTTCCCCCCCGCGCCAGCCGTAAATCGACTGCTTCTCGTCACCGACGACGATCACCCCGCCATAGGGCCGGACGCCCTCACCGCTGGTCACCTCGCGGATGAGCGGCCGCAGGATATTGAACTGGATCAGACTGGTATCCTGAAATTCATCGATGAGGAGAAAGCGCACCCGGCTGGTAAGGATTTCGTAAAAGGCGTTGGTGACCGAATCCTCCTCGACCAGGGAAAGCTCGGGATCGTAGAGATAGCGGTAGGTATACCAGGCGATGTCGTCGTAGCCGAAGATTTGGTCACGGAAGCGGAGTTCGTCATACTTGCGCAGGAGCATGGCGGCGATCGCCTCCAGTTCCGCCTCCTCCTGCAGAAAATCGCTGTAATAGAGGTAATCGGCCAGCTCGCGCACGGCCTCCTCAAGGCTTGCCCTTAGCTCGGCGGCGAGTTCCCTGTCATCCTTTTTGCGCAACAGCGAACTGCCGTTCCAGAACCTGGGCGCCTTGATAATCTCCTTGAAGTTCTGGCGCAGAAAGGCGGGATCGATTATGCGGCTGCGCAGCTGTCCCAGCCAGACGCTCCCGGCTTCGCCCTCGCCGAAGATCAGGTCATACCAGCTCCCCAGCAGGGCTTCATGGGCGCCGATGCCCGGCTTTTCCCTGACGAGATAGGCCTCGAAGCGGTCGAGAAGGGTATTGATCAAGGCCTGAAAGGCGGCCAGATGGACGGCGGCGGTCACGGGCTGGGGCATGTGGCTGGCGTCGTCGCGGTGAATGCAGTGGAAGAGATAGCGTGCGTCGAGTAGGCCGCGGATCAGCTTTTCATACTCCGTAAGGGTCCGTTTCCGCGATCGTTCGAAGAGGCTCTTGATGATGCCGAGGTTCTCCGGCTCCAGGGCATACGCGTAGAGAGAGGCATAATAGCGCGGATCCACGCGGCTGTTGATCGCATAACTGCCGAGCCCGATAAAGGGCGAGATGATCGATTTGAAGAGGCGGTTTATAAAGGCGTCAATGGTGCTGATCTGCACCTGACTCTTGTTGGTGAGCATCTCCTCGCGCACCTGCAGCAGCCATTCGCGGTCGGCCTCCTGCCAGGGCCGGCCGAGGAGGGGCTCCAGATCGGCGCGCAAGCCGGCCGCACTCTGATCCCCGCAGCTGAGGCTTTGCATTTGTGAAAAGATACGGTCGCGGATCTCCGCCGTGGCCTTGCGGGTGAACGTGATGACCAGGATTTCGTCAAAACGGATCCCATCGTTGCGGCAGCGCAGCAGCAGGGCGATATACTCCAGAGAAAGCCGGTAGGTTTTGCCGGTGCCGGCGCTGGCGCGTATCACCTTTTGAATCCGTGTTCTCATTTCCGCCCTTTCACTCCGAACCAGTCCAGCAAAAGGTGCACAACTTTTCGCAGGGCAGGCCGATGGCCTTGATCATATCGGGCATGGTCTGGTATTTCAGTGTCGTCAATCCGAGTCGTTTGCGGATGATCCCGGTCATGGCAGCATATTCGTCTGAAGAGGGATCGAGGAACGGCGCCAGCTCCTCCGGAAAGCTGCCGAGGAGTTCGATGACGGCGCGACGGGCGGCGAGGTCCATCAGTGAGCGCGACCGGGAGAAATTGAGATAGGGGCAGCCGTAAAGGAGGGGCGGACAGGCGACGCGCATATGTACTTCGGCTCCGCCGAAGGCGTAGAGCCTGGCGACAAAGTCGCGTAGTTGCGTACCGCGCACGATCGAATCCTCGCAAAGAAGCATGCGTTTGCCCGCGATCAGGTCGCTGATCGGGATCAGCTTCATATTGGCGATGAGATCGCGCATCTCCTGGTGTTGTGGCATGAAGCTGCGCGGCCAAGTGGGGGTATACTTGACGAAGGGGCGGTTATAGGGGAGGCGGGCCTCAACCGCATAGCCGATGGCGTGGGCGATGCCCGAGTCGGGGATCCCGGAGACCATATCGACTTCGACCCCGTCTGCGCATGCCAGGGCTGCGCCGCAACGATAGCGCACCTGTTCGACATTGATGCCCTCATAGCTGCTTGCCGGATAGCCGTAATAGATCCACAGAAAGGAGCAGATCTTGAGTTTCTCGCCGGGTTGGACGAGGGTCTGATAGCCGTCTCGGCTGACGAAACCGACCTCGCCCGGACCGAGATAGGCGGCGGTCTCGAAACCGAGATTGGGAAAGGCGCTGCTTTCGAATGCCACGGCGGTGGCGTCGGTGCGGCGGCCGATGATCAGCGGGGTACGTCCGAGGCGATCGCGGGCAGCGTAGATCCCCTCTGCGGTCAGGATGAGAATCGAACAGGAGCCCTTGATCACCTCCTGAGCCTTACTGAGGCCCGCCGCGAAAGACTCTTCCTGATTGATCAGGGAAGCCACCAGCTCGGTGGGATTGATGGCGTTGAGATTCATCTCGGTAAAGTGGCCGTGCCGGCTCTTGAGCTCGAGAGCGGTGAGTTCCGCCAGGTTGGCAACGGCTCCGACGGTGGCGATCGCGTAATTGCCCAGATGCGAGGCGATCAGCAGCGGCTGGTCCTCATAATCGCTGATCACGCCGATGCCCATCGTGCCCTTGAATTTGGCCAGGTCGTCGGCGAACTTGGAACGAAACTGCGCGGTTTCGATGCTGTGTATCGATTTCTTGAAGCCATCCGGCTGGACTACCGCCATGCCCCCGCGCCGAGTGCCGAGATGGCTATGATAATCGGTGCCGTAAAACAGGTCATTGACGCAGTCGTTTTGGGATACAATTCCGAAAAAACCGCCCATCGTTCGTCCTGACTCCTCTCTCCTTTGGTTGAATACTCGGCCTGACGCGTTCTCCGGTCACCGGGGATGAAAGATCTCCATCCGGATGATATCGTCCACATCCTTCTCTTTCCAGCTGCGTCTGCGCGCGGGCTGGTACCCCTCCGTGCAGATCTCGAGAAGAGTATGGGCGATATCGCTGCGGAATTTGGCCAGGAAATCCGCTTTGCCCAGTTTTTTCGTCGATTTATGTAATTTATCGAACCGCTGATCGAGGATGCGGTAAAAGCAGGAGTGCACCCGCTCCATCATGGTCGGATTGTCGAGGAGATAATAAAAGAGTTCATAGAACCAGAGCTGGTCATCTTTATAATCCGTGCCGGTCTTGTAATCGATGAGAAAGGCCGACATCGGCTCGCCGTACTCGATGCGCAGATCAGCGCAGCCGGTCAGGAGCACATCCAGCGGCAAACCACTCTCCGCGGCGGCGAGCAGGAGCTTGGGGGTGGTCTCCCTGGCACTGGTGAACTCTTTTTCCGGATAGACGCGTGGATTTTCGCGGTCGAGTTGGAAGCGCGTGTGGAGCTGCTGATAGAAAAAGGCGCAGGAACTACGGATGCGCGGCAGGACAAATTCACGGAAGTAAGCGAGTCCGTGGTTCTTCGGCAGTTTGAAATAGAGATCAGCTTGATCGTTGAAAAGGGAAGCGATCGCCTTTTCACCATAGCGATCGAAGATGCGTTCGAAGGTGCTGAAGGGCAGGGCATCCTGTTTGAAGTGGTACCAGCAGAGGTCAAAGACCTCCTGGGCGACTTTGCCGAGCAGCTTCTGGGTCCACTCCGCCTGCCATCGGCTCGGCCAGTCCGGCACGCCGGCAACTGTGCGCAGGGCATATTCGAAGGGGTTCCTTTTCAGCTGTTCCCATGTATAGAAGGCGAGGCGCCACTCTCCGGCGGGAAAATCAGCGGTGGCATCGAAGGGCAGGGTAAAAAAATCCTCTTGTTCCCGCACCGGCAACGGCGGACGCTGATGCCCCCTATCCCGGAAAAGCTGTCGGCCAAAGTCCCGATAGTCGAGGTCGGGGTGGGTGATGGAGTGGAAATGGTCTGAAAAGGCCAGTCCCAGTTCCTCCACAAAAGAGCTGGGCTGGATGTTTTTACCGATATTTTCGATGGTGAAAAGATCGAGTTCGCGGGTCGAAAGGGCAAGCCGGAAAAAGGCATATTTTTCGCGCAAGCGGATGTCATCGCTGGTTGCCAGGCCGAGGAGGGCCCGCTGCTGTTCGGTGAGCAGCCAGGGCACGGAGCGCGTACGGGGAAGCTGCCCCTCCACTACCTGCAGCAGCGCCAGCCGCTCGAAGGTGAGGTCCCGTGCCTCGGCGAAACTGATGAATTCGATCTGATTCCTGCGGTCGCCACCCCACTCGAAGCGCACGCGCATCGATTTGATATACTCGAGGAAAAGGCGGAGAAGGCCGCGTGCCGTCGTGGTCCTGCTTTCACCCGGGAAGAGCGTGTTCCATTTTGCGATGAGGCCCAGCTCACCCAGGGCGCTGAAATCGGCGAGGCTTTGGTAAAAGAGTTCGACCAGGGTTGTGCAGCAGCGCTCCTTCTCCGGAACGATGCGGCGGACCGGCACCTCTTCGGGGTCGCTGATGAGGCGGACAAAGCTGGCTGGATCCTGCACCGCGAGGAGTTTTTCGAGCAGCCGCAGCACCGGCCTGACCAGGGATTCCAGCTCTCGCCGCTCGCGGGATGCGGAATCGAAAAAGCGGCCTTGCAGGTCAAGGTAAAGATAGTCCTGTTCCTGTAGCTTGTGGAGCAGGGCGATGAGCCGCTCCTGCTCGGCCGCTCGCTCCTCCGGATCGTCGCTGTCGAGCAGGGGCTGATAAAACGCCGGTGCAAGTACGGCATCGAGCAGGGCGGGCAGCGGCAGCAGCAAGCAGCCGGCCTGGCTCTCCCAGATCAGCTCTTCAAACAAGGCTCCGAGCGTGGCAAAAAAGTGGTAGAGGGTGGTTTCGCTCATCGGGAAAGAGGCTGGCAGCCGGAACCTGGCGGGTGAAAGCAGATGATGAAATGCGGGGGGCTGCAGCGAGACATCGACGGCATGAGGGATGTGGTTCTGCGCGGCGGTTTCGATGAAACGGGCGTAGAGGGCGAACTCATTACAGCACTTGTGCAAAGTGATTTTCCGGAAGGCAGCCGGCCCCAGATCGGCAGCCATGAACGGACGCACCTGGAGCGCCGCCTCGTCCATCAGATGAGGCGGCAGCTGGCAGATGAAGGTGATCGCGATCCCCCTGCCGGCGAGCAGTCGGAGAACTGAATTGATCAGCGGCGTGATATGAAAGGGATTGACCAGGACGATCTCTGTGAAGGGATCGCAAAAGGCGTAGTCGATATTCTCCTCGCGCCGGATGAAGATGCGGTCGCTGAAGCCATGCCGGCTGATGAAGGCGAGATAGAGCTCGCGGATGTGGAGGAGCATGCGCAGGCTCTTTTCCTGCCAGGGGAGCAGCTCAGCCCCGGCCGCTGCGAGGTCTCGAGGCACCGCTTCGATATCCATCAGGGCTTCGCCGGCCTCCTCGCAGAACGAGAAAAAGCGGTTGGCGGGCTCAATACTCTGGAAATAGGAGGAAATGCGGAAATGGTCCCGGGCGCCGGCATCGAGGCTGGCGTAGAAAGCGAGCGTCCGTTTTTCCTCCTTGAGCAATGGAGAAGGGGCAATGAAGAGCAGTTCCTCGAACTCCTCTAAAGTGAGCAGACGCAGTCCGTTCAGTTCCCAACCTGTTTGCAGAATGCGCCTGGCCGCGTTACGTCCGGCCTCGCCTGTAAAGAGCAGGAGGGCATCACGGCCGGTCCATTCCTCAGGGGAGAGCAGGGGTTCTTCAAAGCTGAGATAACGGAATCGAAACGGAGGCATGCGTAAGGGGACCTCGTTATGGACGCACCAGTTGCGGTCAATTTACGCACATAAAATCAACGACGCAATTAAAAAAACGTCTTTACATAATCAATGGAAACACTTACTTTATTATGTATTAACATGGAGTCCGTATGCCCTTTCCCCGTCTCGAACCAGAGCGTATTCGCGTCCACCCGCTGGGTGAGCGGATGAGCAAGACCGCCATCCGGGAGGTGGCCGTGGATCCGGAGCAGGAACCGCAGGAGGCTCCGGAGATCGCCGTCCTGGCCCGTGAGACTGCTGAACGCGTCCTTTCGGCGCGCGCTCGCGGCGCCAGTGTGATCCTGGCTTTCGGGGCCCATTTGATCAAGAATGGCGCTGCCCCGCTGGTGATCCGGATGATGGAAGAGGGCTGGATCACCCACCTGGCCACCAACGGCGCCGGCGCCATTCACGACTGGGAATTCGCCTATCAGGGCCGTTCGGAGGAGGATGTCCGCGCCAACGTTGCCCAGGGACGATTCGGCACCTGGGATGAGACCGGCCGCTGGCTCAATCTCGCAGTTCAAGTCAATCTCCTGCGTGGCATGGGCTATGGCGAGGCCATCGCAGCGATGATTGCTGAGGAGGGCCTGCTGCTCCCCGAAACGGCGGTCCTCGAGAAGGAGCTGCAGGAGAATCTGCGCGAAAACCATCCCCTCGCTCCCGCCCGGGCCGAATTGCTCACCACCATGCGCTCGGCCGGTCTTCACGGCGGCCCTGTCCCCATCGCCCACCCCCACAAGGAGTACTCCCTCTTCGGGCAGGCCTTCCATTTCCAGCTGCCGGTCACCGTGCACTGCGGCATCGGCTACGATATCATCTACAATCATCCTCTGGCCAATGGAGCCGCCCTGGGCCGCGCCAGCCATCAGGATTTCCAGATTTTCGCCCACGCCGTCGCCGGGCTGGAGGACGGCCTTTTCCTCTCCATCGGTTCGGCGATCATGGCTCCGCAGATTTTCGAGAAGGCCCTTTCCGCTGTCAACAATCTGCGTCTGCAGGAGCGCCAGCCCATCCTCACCCGGCACCTCATGGTCATCAACGATCTCCAGGAGAGCCACTGGGACTGGTCCCGGGGAGAGCCGCCGAAGAACTCGCCCGATTATTATCTGCGCTTTCTCAAATCCTTTCATCGGATGGGTGGAAGCGTACGCTATATCGCAGCCGACAACCGGCTGCTGCTGCACCACCTCTATGCCGCACTGCGAGCGAGTCGTCCGCTTTCAGCAACGCCAGAGAAATCACACTGAGAGTTCCTGAGCTTCATGGACCTTTGGGAAGGAGAAGCTATGGCAAAAGCAAAACCTCTGGCCGTTGTGGCTGGAGACGCCCTGGTCGACTGGTTTGAAGCCAGCAGTACGGGCGGACAGGCGCGCATGGACGCCGGAGCCACTGCGTTGCACTGGGCCAGCCAGCCCCGGGTTGAGCAGTGGGTGCAGCCGGGAGGGTCGCTGCTGGTGGCCGATTTCTTGAAGGCGGCGGAGACACGCCGGATCATAAGTCCAGCCGTACGCGGCTTGCGGCAGATCCCCTGCAGCAGAATCATCCACTCCTACGCCGACGTCGAGCTTTTTCCGCTTGGCAGTGGCGACCTCGAGCGCGATGAAAAAAGCTACCGTGTCAAGGCTTTCAACGGCTATAGCGGCCCCAGACAGGATGAGCCAGCCCAGCTGCCAATCCAGGGCGACGAGTCCAACGCCGATCTGGTCGTTCTGGATGATAATAACAACGGCTTCCGGAACCACCCCGATGCTTGGCCGCTGGCTGTCACCCGGAAAAAGGCTGCGACGATCATCCTCAAGACCTGCTCGCCCATCGCCCGGGGTCCGCTTTGGGACCACCTCATCGCCCATTTCGCCGACAGGCTGATTACCATCGTCAAGGCGGATGATCTGCGGCTCGAAGGGGTGCACATCTCCCGGCGTCTTTCCTGGGAACGCACGGTCAAGGATCTGATGTGGCAGTATCAGAATCATCCCGCTTTTCGCGCCCTGAAGCAGAGCGCTTTTCTGATCGTCCGTTTCGGCGTGGAAGGCGTCGTCCTGCTCTGCAACGGCGGGACGGAATGGCGGGGCTACCTCTACTTCGATCCCAGCATCGGCGAGGAGAGTTTTCGACAGCTCTACAAGGGATTCATGCCGGGCATGGGCAGTGCCTTCACCGCCGCCCTGGCTGCTTGCGTCAGCCATGCCGGAGAGGCGGAGATTCGTCGGGGGATCCATCACGGACTCTTGTGCGCCCGCGAGATCTGGAAAAAGGGATTTGGCCCTGATGAACGTCGCTTCGGGTATGCTCGCGATGTCTTCGCCCCTACCCCGCTCCGAGAGACGGCCATCGAAGAGGTCCCGATCCCCGGCTTCCTCTGCCAGGAGGGCCTGCAGGCCGAGTCCTGGTCGCTTCTCCACGATCTGGCCACCCGGGGCCTCGAACAGGCGGCGCATTTTTATGTGGTACACGGCCGGGACACCGCTCTCAACCGGGTGCCCGCTGCGAGATACCGGGACCTGTACAGCATCGACCGCTCCGAGATCGAGAGCTATCGCAGCATCCATAACCTCATCCATGAATACCTGAATTCGGAAAAGAAGAGCAAGCCGCTCGCTGTGGCGGTCTTCGGCGCTCCCGGCTCCGGCAAGTCTTTTGGCATTGGCGAGATCGCTGAGAGCGTCGCACCCGGCCGAATCCTGAAGATCGAATTCAATCTTTCCCAGTTCACCTCCGTGCAGGATTTGATCTCCGCATTTCACAAGATCAGGGATATTGCCCTGGGCGGCCGCATTCCTCTGGTCTTCTTCGACGAGTTCGATTCTGAATTCGGGGGCGCCAACGGCTGGCTCAAGTTCTTCCTCAGTCCCATCCAGGACGGTTCCTTTCGCGAGGGTGAGACGGTGCATCCTCTCCCCAAGTCCATCTTCGTCTTTGCCGGCGGCATCCATCACACCTTCGCTGACTTTGCCGCGGGGGGTAAAGCGGCAGGAAGCGACGACGGCGCGGCATTCAGCGCGGCGGAAAAGGCGGCCAAGCTGCCCGATTTCATCAGCCGGTTGCGCGGCTTCATCGACATCAAGGGGCCCAATCCGACCGGAGCAGATGATCCTTATTACATCATCCGTCGGGCGCTGCTCTGGCGTTTCCTCATCAGCAGCAACGCCAGGCATCTGCTCGGTCCCGATAAAAAGCTCGCCATCGATCGCGGCGTGCTGCGCGCCCTGTTGAGCGTGCCCTGTTACAAGCACGGCGTCCGCTCCATGCTCGCCATCCTGGAGATGAGCATGCTGGCCAACCGCAGATCCTTCGAGCCGGCCGCCCTTCCCTCCAGAACGCAGCTGAGCCTGCATGTCGATGCCGATGCCTTTTATGATCTCGTCCTGCAAGATACCCTGCTCTGCAGCCAGATCGAAAAAATGGCGCTGGCAATCCATGAACAGTATCGGACTTCTCAGGCGGGACGCAAATCCGCCTCGGATCCGGCCATGCAGTCCTGGGAAAAACTCACCCCCGACCTGATCCAATCCAATCTCGACGCGGCCGCGGATATCCCGCTCAAACTGGAGGCGCTGGGCTATACCATTGTGCCGGAACGGGGCGTGATCAAGCCCATCGAATTCAACGCGGCTGAGGTTGAACGGCTCGCCATCATGGAACACGAGCGCTGGAACCGGCAGCGAATTGCGGCCGGATGGACCCTGGGCGAGCGCAATCACGCAGAACATACCACCCCCTATCTGGTGCCGTGGGAGCAGCTACCCGAGGAGGTCAAGGTGTGGGACCGCGAGGCGGTGCAGGGCATACCCAAAGCCCTGGCCGACGCCGGGTTCAGGATCGAAAAGAAGAAATAGCCGGATCATACGATGCGCCGACTGGGCCCATACTGGAAACCCGTGATGATCTCCCTGGTCTTTCTCCTCGGATTTGCCGCCTTTCTGCACAGCGGCATGGCCGCAGGGGATCCTCCTCACCGTGTGCTCAAGGCTCTTTACTACGCCCTCTCCCTTTTCATTCTCGGCGGCCTCGATATCGGGCTGCCCGGCGCGCCCTCCACCCCAGTGAGGATCCTGCTTTGGATCCTCTACTTCCTCGCCCCGATGCTCACAGCGGGCTTCGTTTATGACTTCATCCAGAAAAAACTCCTCGGCCGCATCCCCCGCGGTCTCAAAGGGCATACCATCCTCTGCGGACTGGGGCGCAACGGCCACCTCATCTACGAGCTGATCCGGGAGACCTTGCCTAAAGGTCACAAACTGGTTGTCATCGAGAAGAACGAGAGCAATCCCTATCTCGCTGCCGTCCGCAAGGATCCCTATGCCTGGCTGGTCCAGAATGATTTTTCGCGTTTGCCGGTGCTCGAGTCCGCGCGCATCAGAAGAGCTCGGCATATCATCTTCTCCACCAATTTGGATCTCGACAACCTCAACGCCCTCATGGAGCTGCAGTCTAGCGGATTGGCCGTCCCGGGCCAAACCATCCATTGCCATCTTGGCGATCTGGAGATGCTGGACAACCTGCAGCAGACCCTCTTCAAGGAGGAGGCCTACAAAAGGGTTCATGTCTTCAACGGCTATCAGTGCGCGACCCGTCAGCTCTACCAGATGCTGCACACCGGCCCCTTCTTCGGCGCGCAGGGGACGGTGTTTATCCTCTTCGGCTACGGCCGGTTCGCGCACATGCTCTTCTGCCATATCAGCGGGGATGCCCGCGGTGGAGCAGCCGACGAGGTCATCATCGTCACGCAGCGAATGGCGCCCGAATACGAGATCGAGCACATGATTTCCGGCCGCGCACGGCAAGATCAATCCCCGCCCTGCACGGTTCACCCTCCCCTTATCATGGACATGCATCATCCCGCCGCCTGGGCGAAGGTGGATCAACTACTGGGGGGGAATATGCGTCCGGTGCTGGTCTTCCTCTGCCGCGATAATGACATCGCCAACCTCGACCTCGCCATTTCTATCAAGCTGAAAGGGCCCGAGAGCCTCAAGAAGGCCACCTTCATCTGCCGGATGTACGCCGAGACGGTCAGGGAATTGAACGATATGCTTGATCATCGCCTCACCCTCAGCCAGAGCCGGGATGTCATCCTTTTTCCGCTTCAGGCCGAACTGAAAAGAGCCTTTGCCAGAGACATTTTCGGAGGGACGCCATGAAGCCGGAGGACGCCATTCCCCTCCGCATCGGCGTCACCGGCCACAGAACCATCGCAGATCCGGATGCTATCGCGCTAGAGGTGGAGGATTTCATCAACAACAGCCTGCCCGAGCTTTTTGATGATCCCGCGGCCGTAAAAGCCCACCTGGAGGACCCCGCCCGCCGGGCAGAAATCGCTTTCACCATCATCACGCCCCTCGCCGAGGGCGCCGACCGACTGGTCACCCGCTCCATCCTGCGCATCGCGCCATCAAGTCGCCTGTGTGTGATGCTCCCCTTTGCGAAACCGGAGTATCTCAAGGACTTTTCCTCGGAAGCCTCGCGTAGGGAGTTTGAATCTCTCTATCAAATGGATCCCGAACCCTTACCGCCGCTGAGCGCTATCTCCTTCGAGGGCATGAATGATAAAAAACGGGAGCAGGAGCGCAGCAAGGCCTATCGAGCCGCAGGGGTGCTGGTGGTCGAGAAGTGCGACCTCCTGATTGCAGTCTGGGACGGTCAGAAAGCCCGTGGCATCGGCGGGACCGCTGAGATTATCGCTTATGCCGAGAAGCGCGGCAGGCCCCTGGTCAAGATCTTCACCAACGGGAAAAGGAGCATCATCAGCAGGGGGGCGGGGCTCAAATGGCCATCCCTCAACCGGATGGAAGAATCCAACACTAACCCCATCCGCCCTGGATAAGTTAAAAGCTCCCCTGATCCTGCCGCCGTTTCCCCAACTCCCTCCATCATTCCGGCGGCAGCGTGCGCTATCTCGTTACTGTCAGCCGACCTCTCCTGCTCCAATGGCGCAAGACACCCAATGATCAGAAAACCATGTAACATTTACGGCGGTAATCCGTTTTCAATAATACAATCAGACGGCGGGGCTCCCCTTCTTCTCTCTTCCAGGAGCGTTTATCCATGCAGCGCGCTATTCTTCTGCTCCTCCTTTGCGGCCTTTCACTGGCAGGGGCTGCTGAGGATTCCGCATACAAAATTTATACAACTGTACCCTGTACATCGGATCTCCCCTTCATTGATGGCCACGGCGATGATCCCGCCTGGCTCAACGCCCCTGTCGGAGACGCTTTTTCTCAGTTTGAACCCCACAACGGGGAATCAGCCAGCGAGCCGACAGAATTTCGCATACTCTATAACCCGGATAACCTTTTCGTCCTCATCCGGGCACACGATGCCCACGCGGAGAAGCGGCTTTCGCGGCTGGCTCGTCGTGATTCCGGGGATGAAAGCGAACAGGTGGGCGTTGTCATCGACAGTTATCACGACCGTCGCACGGCCTTTCAGTTTGGTGTTACCCTCGCTGGTGTAAAGCAGGATCTTGTTTTCAGCAATGACGGTGATAACGAGGACAATAGCTGGGATCCGGTTTGGGAAGTCAAGACATCCGCCGATGATTCAGGATGGACCGCAGAGATGCGCATCCCCTTGAGCCAGTTGCGTTTTGGGAAAGCCCCTGAGCAGATCTGGGGTCTGGAAGTCTATCGTCAGCTCTCACGTAATGACGAATTGAGCCTCTGGCAGCCGATCCCCAAAGATGCCTCAGGCCTTGTACATTTTTTCGGCGAGTTGCATGGATTGTCCGGTCTTCGCCAACCCAGCCGGATCGAGCTTTTGCCCTACAGCTCGGCCGACCTGACCACTGCACGGCCCGAGAAGGGCAATCCTTTCATGACAGGCCGCGCCAGCCATTTCAAAAACGGCCTGGATGGCAAAATCGGTCTCTCCAGCAATCTCACCATGGATTTTACGGTCAATCCCGATTTCGGGCAGGTGGAGGCGGATCCCTCCGAAGTCAATCTCTCGGCCTTCGAAACCTTCTTCCAGGAAAAGCGGCCCTTCTTCATCGAAGGGCAGAACATCTTTGAGTACAAACTCGCTATGGGCGACGGCGACCTGACTATGGATCGCCTCTTCTATTCCCGCCGGATCGGCCGGCCGCCGCAGTATGAGGTTGAAACCGCCGATGGCGAATATCTCAAGGCACCCCAATTCACTTCTATCCTCGGCGCTTTCAAAATCAGCGGCAAGACCGCGCGCGGGCTCTCCATCGGTTTGCTCGATGCCATCACCGAGCGCGAACAGGCGGAGATCCGCTCCGGCACGGTCCGGCGTCATAAAGTTACCGAGCCGCTCAGCAATTATTTCGTCGGCCGGCTGCAGAAGGATTACCATAGCGGCCGCACTTCACTGGGCACGATGGTCACCGCAACCCACCGCAGGATCGAGGCGGCGCATCTCGAATTCCTTGACCGTGCCGCCTACTCCGGCGGCCTCGATTTCCGCCACAGTTGGGACAATCAGAACTGGATCCTGGATGTGCGCACCGCCTTCAGCCACGTCCGTGGCAGCCACGATGCCCTGCTCGAAATCCAGACGGCCCCAGCTCACTACTTCCAGCGCCCGGATGCCCCAGGCCTCGGTGTCGACTCCAGCGCCAGTTCCCTCTCCGGCACCGGCGGCGCCCTATCCTTCGGCAAGATTGGCGGCGGACACTGGCGATTCCTCTCGATGACCCTCTGGCGCAGCCCGGGCCTGGAGCTGAACGACCTCGGCTTCATGCGCCAGGCGGATCAAGCCATCCAGGTCTTCTGGGGAGCCTGGCGCCAGCTCAAGCCATGGCACAGCATCCGCGAATCGCAATTCAACGTCAATTACTGGAATTTTGCCACCTGCACCCGGGAACATCTCGGCTATGGCGGGAACATCAATGGCTATATCGGCTTTGCCAACAACTGGAGCCTGAACGGCGGAATCAACCACGAAAGTGAATGGCTCGGCATCTCGACCCTTCGCGGCGGCCCCGCCCTGCTCGGACCGGCCGGCACCAATCTCTGGTTCTATCTCTCCACCGATTCAAGAAAAAAAATTACGGCAGGGATCGAACATTCTCGCTACCAGACCAGCTGCAGCAGCTCCCGCTCCCGCCATTGGGGCGTGAAGCTGGATTGGCGCCCCTCGCCATCCCTGAGTTTTGCCTTCCAGCCGGAGTGGAATACAGGCACATCCAACCTGCAATATGTAGAAACGGTAGAAACCCCCGCCGGCCCGAGGTATGTCATGGGCCGGCTCGAGCAAAAGAATCTGGTGATCGTTATGCGGCTCAATTACAGTCTGACGCCCGAGTTGTCGATCCAGTACTACGGTCAGCCCTTCGTCGCTGCCGGCGCCTACAGCCAGTTCAAAGCCATCACCCAGGCGAGAGCAGCGCGCTATGAGGATCGCTTTCATCGCTTTGCCGCCGATGAGATCCGCTACGATCAGGAGAATGAACAGTACATTGTCAGAGAAAGCAACAGCCCGGCAGGTCTGTACCGATTCGACAAGCCCGACTTTAATTTCAGGCAGTTCCGTTCAAATCTGGTGGTGCGATGGGAGTATCGCCCGGGCTCAACGCTATACTTTGTCTGGTCCCAGGGGCGGACCGGTGAAATGGGGGAGGGAAGCTTTGCAGGGCGCCGGGACATGCATGCCCTCTTCAGGGTCTACCCGGAGAATGTCTTTCTGGTGAAATGCAACTACTGGTTCTTGCTCTGATACGGACCGATGCGGCGATGCCCGCGCTTGGCCTGGGAGGTAAAACCATTGCCTTTCCGCAGGATACGAAGAGCCGGTCTATTCCCGGCCCAACCGGTACCGGCTGCGCAGGGCTTCGAGTGTCCTGTAGCCGAACGAGCCCAAGGAGGTGATTTGCTCGTTTTCGGCGACCTGCTGATTATAATCCTTCTGGAAAGCGACCAGGGCGTCATAGGTCGCCTTTTGTTCGCCGTTCAGCACGCCTGAATAGAATCCCACCTCGCTGAGCACACCCTGGATCATGCGGTAGGCTGCGGTACGGCTGGCATCCTGAATGCGGGTCGAAATAAAACCGCCAAATCGATGCAGCTGCTGTTCCAGCTCAAAGAGCCGGTAATTAAAATTGTTGCGCCATTCAGCGGCCTCGCCGGCGAACTTGACCAGGGCGCGTAGCGTGTCCACAACCTGAGGATGCGCCAGCGGCTTGCCGATGATCTCCTGCAGCTGTGAGAGCGGCAGTGACTGGGCCAGTTCCTGCTGGCAGCGGGCCAGCTCCTCCTGACATTCCCTGGAGGGTTGGGAGATCTTGATCCCGAAAAGGTCTACATCCTTGTCCTGGAACACAGCAATCCCGATGATGATCGCCAGCAACAGCATCCCCATGGCGACCAGCAAGCCGAGAACCTTCGGCGTGAGCTTGTTGATGATCACATCAATAATGCTCCCCAGCCCTGCCCCGGTTTTATTCATACCACCCCTCCCTTTAAAAATCCGGCTGATAAAATATAAAGGGATTCAAGGCCAATGTCAAGCGCTATTGCTTACTCCATCTTCCTGCCGTAATCCAGCCGGAAACTGGTGGTCACCTGGGGGAACGCAGGGACCACCTTGGGATAGGGCACGTTCTCCTGTGCGACGGTCATCGGGATGGCGGTCAGTCTGACAGCGTCGAAGGCCTGCATATCGATGGCGATGCGGTCGCTGTATTTCCGCTGCAGCGAATCAACCTTGGCGTTGAGATGGCGCTCGATCGCCTGCAGGGAGCGGGGATTATCGGCGATGCTGTCGCCTATCGCCCGCAGGTAAGCGTCGCGATAAAAGAGCGCATTGTAATAATCCCGCCACATGGCAACCTCGCGTTCAACGCCCTCCAGCCGATCATAACCTCGCTTGTAGGCGCGCTGGGTCAGATACCGGTCTCGGACCATGTCTATGATCGCCAACTGCAGTTGCCGTCCAAACTCGCGGTTCTGCATACGTTTTTCGCGAAAGACCAGGGGATGGCTTTGCATCTCATGAAAGAAGCGTTCGACGTTCCAGACTTCGCCATCGACAGTAAAGAGCGGCTCGCCGGCCATAGCCTTGACCTGGCTGAGATAATCATCCCAATTGACATCCTTTTGCGGCTGGTCCCAGTACCGCTGTTCAAATGAGGCTCTCTCCTCTTCCCGGCTGCGCAGATAGAGCGGCCCCAAGAGGTCGGTCAATTTGAAAAAGACCGCCCGGTTGAATTCAATACGCCGGCCTTTCATAACCGAAAGAATATAACGGTCCCAATTCTCTCGGGCCTCCTTGTCGATGAGGCGTTCCTTCACCGAGTTCCAGAGTTCGCGAAGTTTTTCGTTGGTGACAACCGGCTCCGGGATAATCTCAAGCACCTGCATGAAGAGATATTGGCCGGGCGCGGTCTGGACCGGGCCGATCAAGTCGCCCACCTCGCGGCGGGTGATAAAGAGCGAGTCGATGACGGCGTCATTCTCCGATTTAGCCCAGCTCACTTCGCGTTGCGGCAGGGTGTCGAGGGGGGCGAAGGAGCGCATCGCGATCAGCATCGGCTCGTGCTGAATGCGCATGCGTTCGTTGAGCAGATGCGCGGTCGCGCTGTCGGTGGCATTGAAATAGGCGATATGGTAACGTCGTGCGGCGTTGACGACGCTCTTTTTCAGCAGGGTCGTGTCGATTTCAACTCCGGAGTAGCCCTCCTTGATGAAGAGGTACTCGCGCATGGCCTGCTCTTTGCGGCCCTTGAGAAAGTTCTTTACTTTGGGCGAGGTAATCAGGGCATTTTTCTCGCCCGCTTCAAGTGCAAAGAGCTTCTCACCGATCAAGGAATTGAGGATGATCTTTTTATGGGTATAGCTCGCGCCGCTACACCAGGCCGGCCGCGGAGTATATTCGGCACGGCGGATGAATTCATTGACCGTGATGGTCTTGCCGTCCACCCTGGCCAGAATCGCTTGCGGCGGCTGGAGGTCCCGGTTGCGATGGCAGCCCGATGCGATGATCAGGCCAGACACAACCAGGGATAAAACCAGTTTTTTCATGACATTTCCTAATAAAATGGAGATGGGCCTGACTTTCGCAGCCGGGCCCATTCCATGACATTCTGGGGACGGTCGTGTGCAGTACCGTCCTCTCGAGTCATTTGATGATGGCAAATTTACCCATCTTGACGTCGCCGGTGAGATTCGATTCAACGCGGTAGAGGTAATATCCCGCGGCGATATCGAGTCCCTCCTTGCTGCGCAAATCCCAGAACGCGGTGCCATTGGATTCACTGTTGGAATCAAAGGCGGAAGTGCGCGCATTCACGGCATTGTTGACCACGATCTCATCGACCAGCAGGCCGCTGACCGTGAAAATCTTGATCGAACACTGCGCTGGAACGTTAGTGAACATGATCCGTCTGGGCTGATTGCGCTCCCAGTTGCCGATCGCCGGTTCCATCACATTCGTGACCACATAAGGATTGGGGACCACCATGATTTTTTTCATATCCTCCTTGATCCGGCTTTTCTCAACCATCTGTTCACCGACCGTGCTGAACGTCAGCGAGTCGCTGGGCAGGTATCCGCGATCATAGGCGATGTGAAAGATGTCGCCGGCCTTGGGAAGCTGGCTTTCGGTAGTGGCCTGCTGGAAATCGATGATGAAGGCAAGGCCGGCCCAGAGGTTACGGCGGTTGGCTGCGCCCTGATCTGTCACGAAGCCTACCAGGACCCGGTCGACCAACCAGTTGAACACGCCATCGCGATCGATATCGTGCACCACCAGATCGGCCTTGAGATTCGCTCCAGTGGAATCCTTGAGATTGGGCGTCTCCACGTAAAAATTGAAATTGTGTTTGAGGAGGAGCTCCTTGGGATCCAGCCGGCCAAAGTTCTCGTCCTTCATCGTCGCCGCCTTGGCCTTGCCGGTATAGGCGGCGGGATTATCCGTCCAGACGATGTTGTAATCGTAGGGGAAAACCCGGGTGGTTGAATCGGAGGGCTCGGTGAGCCGGATCGGAGCGCTGCCCTTGATCCAGCCCGATTCGACGTAATTGATCTCCGGCTCGCGCGCCGGCAGCCGGAAGGTCAGGGTCAGGCCGTCGAACTCCGCCGTGCTGAGATCATCATCGATACGGAAACGGTAACCCTCCTTGTATTCTCCGAACTGGGTATCGAGGCGCCAGAACTCAAAATTATCGCCGGCAAAATTGCTGTCGTTTTCGGTGTAGATCAGCTTACCGCCGCCGGTGACATCGTAGATACTGATGCTGTTATTGACATAGCAGAGGCCATGGCTGGTATTGGCCGGCCGCTTGAGGGTGATTGCGGAACCGAATTTCACCTTGTAGGCGTTGTCTGGTTTGACAAAAGGTGGGAAGACCACATTCGGAATGATGACATTCTTGCCAAAGGCGTTGTTGGCACTGACATCCTTGATCGACGGGGAGGCATAGCCCGCAGCATTCTGGTGCGGGGTGACGATCGCCACGTTTTTGGAGACCTCTTCCACCGTTTCGTCGCGGCCGACGTTGAGGGTATAGGTATTGAAAGAGGGGCCGACCTTGACGTCTCCGGTCTTGATGCCGTAATCATAGGCGACCAAAACGTAATAGTAGGTTTGGCCATTGATGACATCGGTATCGGTGAAATAATTGGTGATGCCCTTGTCCGAGCCCAGGTAATAGCCGGCGCCATTGACCAGTCCAAAATCGGTAAAGTTCTTTTTGCCATCCACGACGTCGCATTCGAAGACCGGCTTGATCAGCATCGGGGTGCCGAAGCCGTCGGTGATGATCTTGTCGTCCGACATATAGGGATCGGTCGACTTGTAGAGCTTGTAGCCTTCAAAGTCGTTGACGTTGTTCAGAAGCGGCTCATAGGTATATTTCTGGGCGATATCATCCCAGGAAAGGAAGACCTTGCCGTCACCGGGGAGGGCTTTGAGCGTCGGCATCAGCGGCGGCTGAGCAAATTGATAGTCGGTCTCGTAGATGAACTGGACGACCTCCTTCAGCTTGAAAAGGGCTGGCGCGTCATAGGGTGGGGCGCTCTGTTCGTGCAGGCGCTCCATAGCGTGCAGCTCGGACATGGAGATGCGTTCGGTACGTCCCTGGTAGAGGGTGAAAACACCGGTGGCGAACTGTTCGCAAAAGTTGGTCGGCGTGGTTTGGGCTTCATCGAAGATGCCCTGGGTGAGGAAGTCCCATTCCGCTTTATCGTTGCGCAAAAGGTAGATGGACCAATTCATATTATAGCGGAAACTGGTCAAGCCGAGCATGTCCGATTCGCCGACGTCGGTGAAGCCAAAGTTGGGTTCACTGCCCAGGCCTTCGATGAGGTCGGGGCGGTGGTTGCATTCGGTGCCATTGGCATCAGGGCCGGGATAGTCGAGATCAAAGGGGCCGGAACCATCGGTGCCGACATCATCACCCGGGAACTCGTTCTTCTGGTAGATGCCATCGCCATTGGTATCCACACCGTCGCGCCAATCGCCGTCCTCATCGGCGTCCCAGTGCTCATGGAAATCATAGGTCAGGACGCCGTCACCATCTTCATCGCTGCCGAAAAAGGCGATGAAATCGTTGATGTTGGCAATCCCTTCACGCGGACCGATAAGGCGGGTGGCGACATTGTCGCGCTGCTCATCGATCAGACCGTCGCTATCATTGTCCTTGCCGTCGGTCGAAACGCCCGGGCTTTCGAGGAAGGCGATGCCCATGCAGCCGGGGACGCCGCCGCCGCCAACCATCTCGCCGTCATAGTCCCAGGTGAAGGCCATGTCCAGATCGGTGTTGTAGTAGGCAACATCGTCGGCCGGCTCGGACTCTTCGCCGCCGACCGCCATATCAATATGATAGCCAAAGTACATCTCGGGCAGGTCATAATTCGAAGTATTGGCGATGGTATATTCCCAAAAGATACAATCAGCGGCCTCAGGATTCTTCCACTGGAATCCGCGGACCTCGACCCTCAGGCCGATGCCGCCCCAGGGCAGGCCATACTGGATGGAGGGCATGGGCCCCTTGTCGCCGATCCAGCGGCCTGGCCGGGGATAATATCGGACCTTGTCCTCCGGGCCAAGATATTCCTGATCCTGTGCATCATTGGCGACAAAGTAGCTTTCCAGATCGGCTTTCATGATGCCCAGACCAAAGCGGCCGTTCCAGACACCGGGCCACTTGAGCTTATCGCCACTCGCCGGCCAACCGGCAGGTGGCCAGGAGTTGGGCTTGTTGCTCATGGCCGGATTGGGATTGTCTTCCGAGATATTGAAATAACCGAAGACCGGATAGAGGCCCCATTCGACGTTGCCGTCGGGACTCGTATCCATGTATTCGCGGTAACTGCCCTGGCAGAAATAGAGGGTGTCGAGATCCTTACGGGTGCGGATCTGGTTGATGTCCGTCACCGGGATGGAGTCCTTTTCCACATAAACCCGGGCGCCAAAGAGGCAGCAGATGCCATCGGTCATCTTGGAGCCGCTGTAATCGTTGGGCCAGTGCGAAACCCAATAGCCAAGGTTGCAGCAATCCGAGAGCTCCGTTGTATTGCGGAAAAAGAGGAGCACATTATTGCCGTTCATTATGCCGGTTCTTTCCGCTTCCTTGTCGCCGGCCGGATCATCAGGACCCTCATATTGCTTGCCATATTGGGCCCATACGCCGCTTGCCAAGCCTGCCAGCAGGACGATAATAAAAAGCAGAGATACGATCCGTCTCATGCCATACTCTCCACGATAGTGACCGGTTAAAAGAGAAAACTCAGGGTATAGGTATGCATCCCGCCGAGGAGATCGACATTGCGGAAAGCATAATCGATCATCAAGCTCTGATTGCGCAGGTAGTCCAGGCGCATTCCGCCGCCAGCGGTCAGCCCGTAGTGTGAATCTGTCATAAAGGCCCCCTTGTAGCCGCCGCGAAGATAGAATTCACCGACGGCAGGGATAGCCAGGCTGTACTGGGCGCCGACATTCATGGATTCCGAATTGTTGTTGGCGTGCAGGAAATCCACCGCCACGGTCAGGCGATGACCGCCGCTGATCAGAGGATTAATGGAAGCGCCGATGCGCGCCACCAGGGGCAGTTCCCAGCCTTCGGTCTCGAACCGGGTCGGGATATAGGCGTAATTGCCGTTCTCGTCGGGATTGATGTCCACCGTCTCCTTGAGATCGATGCCATTGTAGGACATCTTCGTGCCGTAATTGCTGATGCTCATGCCGATATTCAATCCGTCACCGGGCTTGTCCGACCAGGCAAAAAAGGGCGTATTGACGATCGCGCCCAGATCCAACGCTACGGCGCCAGCACGCTCGTGCCAGATCCGCGAGGTGACATATTTGGCCGAGGCGCCGAAGGAGAACCACTGCGCCAGCTTGCGTCCGTAGGTCGCGCTGACCGCAATATCCTGACCGTCGAAGGTTTCGCCTGTGCCGGTCTGCATATCGGTGTTGGTCACCTTCTCCTCGCCATAGGAGGTCTGATAGAGGGTCAAGGCGATAGCACCCAGGCGATCGTTGGCAAAGGCCGCACTCACCGCGGAGGTATTGATGTCGAGGATCCAGGGCTGGTAGTTGAGGATGACCTGATTGCGCTCCATGTAGCCCAGGCCAGCCGGATTCCAGTAGACCGAGCTGAGATCACGCCCCATGCTGACATAGGCGTCTCCCATAGCATTGCCGGCGCCGCCGAAGCCCATTTCGAGGAAATTGGCGGCCGTGGTGCCCACGCGCGAGTCGGATTGGGCATACAAAGGCGCAGCCAGCAGCAACAGGATCAAGGCAAATAAGGGGATATTTCGGCTGATCATGACTATTCTCCGCATAAGGTTTAGAACATGAACCCGACGCCCAGCTTGACCTCGCGCGGGGCGGAGTACATCGCCGGATTTTGATACTGGTCTTCGATCGTGTTGAAATTGGAACGGAACGAGAGGTACTGGGCCGGGTAGATGATCGTCTCATAGGCATGGCCGGTGTAGCCGTATACATACATCTCGTTGCGGGTATCGAAGAGATTGCGAACATAGGCAAAAAGACGCAGCTTGGCGGAGCCCTGGAGCAGGATGTCATACTGCCCCTGCAGATCGAAATTCACGTTGGCCGGCTTCTTGCCGTTGTTGGGAAGCAGACTCTGCCGCGCCAACCGGCTGGTCGGAATTGGCGTGTAATCATAGGGGAATCCCGAATTGAAGGCACCCGTCACACTGACCGAGAGGTTGCGCCGGTTGAGGCCGATGGTTGTGTTGAGGGTATGGCGCTGATCCCAGCTCATGGGGATCAGCTTCGGGACGGGGTCGATGTTGACCGCCAGGCGGCTGTAGGTGGAGCTGGGATTGTCCGCATTGCCACGCGTATATTGCAGCGTATAGTTGAGATTGGCGAATAGCGGCCCTGACTGGTAGTCGAACTTGAGCTCCAGGCCCTTGGTGTTGCCGTAATCCTTGTTGTCGTAAACGCCGTAACGGGTCTCGTTGTAGGTGGTCCAGACCACGGCGCTCTGCAAATCGTAGATATCGCTGTAGTAGACCGAAACATCCATCCCCAGTCCAGGCATCAGTTGCTGCCAGAGGCCCATCTCATACTTGACCGTCTTCTGGGCTTTCATCAGGGGATTGCCATGAGTCGTGCCAAAATCGGTGGTCGGTACGATGAACCGATAGTTGGTATAGAGCGAGTACATCGGCGGCATCTGGAAAAAGTGGCCGTAACTGAAATGCAGTACGGCCGCGCTGCCCAGGGTGTAGGAGAGCCCGAAACGCGGGCTGAGCTGGGTTTGCGCCGGTGCCTTGATCATATGCGACATCATGTTTGGATCTTCATAGAGCCCCTGGTTCGAGGGATTACGGCGGTTGGAGGGGTAGAAGGTGTTGGAATTAAAGTAATCATAACGCAAGCCGAAGTTCATCACCAGGCTCTCGTATTCCATCTTGTCCTGGATGTAAAGCGAATAGTCCCAGGGCTGCTTGATATAGCGGTCCATGGAGATGGACTCGTTGGGCACATACTCCGCTTCATAGGGATAGAACTGCATGCGCTGCTTGACAGGATCATACCAGCGCGCCTGAAGCAGGGGCGAATCCCATTTGACATCGCGAGTCGGTACCGGCCAGTTCTTGATGTACTGCTGGGTATACTGGACGCCGCTTTTAAGGCTGTGGTGCTTGGTCGCCTGCCAGGTCAGGTCGTACTTGGTCGTCATAAGATGGGTGAAATATTCGGAGTGGCTGCGATCCTGCCCACCGGCAGAAAAGCCGCCGACACTGCCGCCATACTGGGTGCTGACGTAACGCGGATCGAAGGGATCCTTGTAAAGATAATAGCCGTTCCAGTTATCGGTATAGGAAAATTTGAGTTCCTGAAAGGCGCTGCGGCTGATGGCGTGGTTGATCTTGAAGGAGTACATCGCGTTGCGGTTGTGGCTCTTGCCATAGGCGTCGGGATTGTATTTGTAGCTGTGCCTGTAGCCCTGGCCCTCGGACTTTTCCAGGGTGTAGGTGGCCGCCATGCGCATATTTTTAATCAGATTGAAGGAGAGCTTGCCAAAGAGGGAGTAGTTCTCGCTTTCGCTCATCGGAACGACGGCGCTGTCGCCGGTGTGCTCGGAGTAAAAGCGCACGCCGTTGATCCAGACGTCCCAGGGCGTGATATCGGCGCCGGCAATGTTACTCTCGGCCATATTGCTGTAGTTGGTCACATCGAATCGGCGGATACCATTGAGATAACCCTGATCGTTCTGATAGCGGAGGTTGGCAAGGAAGTTGATCTTGCCTCTCCACACCGGTCCCTCGAGCTGGGCCTTGTAATCCTGAATCCGGTTTACTTCGGAGGCTTTGAGGCCGATATAGACGCCATCGGACTTGGGCAAGTAGTTGCCGAGGTTGGCGCTGACCGAACCGTGGAACTGGTCGGCACCGTCCTTGGTGACCATGTTGACGATACCACTCATGGCCTTGCCATACTCGGCGTTGAAGGTGCCGGTGATGACCTCGAGGTCCTGGACCACTTCCTTTTCCAACTGGATGGTGCTGCCTTCACCATAGAGGGTCTCATCGACCTGCATGCCGTCGATGAGATAGGAAACTTCATTGGAGCGGCCACCGCGGAAATGGCCGCCGACGACGCCGGCCTGCAGTTCGATGACCTGGGAGACCTCCTGGACCGGCATCATGGAGATCTGGTCCGAGGAGACATTCTTGATCGAGCTGGTCTGGTCTTTCTTGATCGAAATCTTGGAGGCTGTGACCACCACCTCCTGCCCCTGGATCACGGTTTCGTGCAGGCGGATGGGGACATCAAAGGTGCGGTTTGTCGAGACCTGGGCTTCGACGCGTGCCGATTCATAGCCCACCATACGCACAAGCATGGTGTATTTGCCCGGGCTGACGTTGATGATATAGAAATCGCCATTGAGGTCGCTCACTGCGCCAAGGCTGGTGCCTTCGAGGATGATGTTGGCGCCATAGAGGGGCTCACCCTTGACCGCGTCGGTTATGCGGCCGGTTATTTTGCCGGTTGTTTGTGTCCAGGCGGACGTCGTGATGAGCAGAAGGAGCAGGAGCAGCGGGAATTTGCGGAAACCCATGACCTTACCTCACATTCGGGTGAACAAGGAGTGGGAACTGGATTTTCACAGGCATGCGATACACGCTCTCGGGGGAGAGGGCGGCCTATGCAGGGTGCCGGCGCGGGGGAGGAACAGCTGCGGTCAGGGCATCCCGGCGGGCTGGACCGGCCGCGCTTGGTTTTTTTTGTATAAAAACTTACCGGGGTTAAGCTAAGGATTATTTGCGGAAAAATCAACAGGAAAATCGTTTATTTTAGATCCTTCAAGGCGGATGGGGAAAACATCGAGGCGTTTATAGCCGTCAGGGCTGGCAGTTGTCTCTGCCATACATAAAAACTGGACAAGACCTTGCACGCGCCATCCCGCGCCCGGGCGGGTGCACCTGATAGAAAAAAATCCCACCCCGCCAAAATGCGGGATGGGATACTCTGATCGTCACCCTGATCTTTGGTCTACTTGAGCAAGATCATGTTACCGTGCTGGACCCAGTCGGGCGTGATGATGCGGAAGAAATAGTTGCCCGAAGGCAAATCCTTGGCATCAAATCGCACAAAATGACGCCCCGCCTCCTGCCGCCCCGAGGCCAGTTGTACAATTTTTTGCCCCGCCAGATTAAGGATATCGATCGCGACCAGCGTCGATTTTTTCAGCGAGTACTCGATCGTTGTCGAGGGGTTGAAGGGATTGGGGTAATTGAAGGCGATTTCCATGATATCGATCTGCGGCACCTTGGGCTGGATTACCTCGACGGTTCGTTTCTGAGCGAAGAGCCATTTCGCCAGTTGGGGCAGAGCCAGGCTCTGTGACCAGATGGCATGTCCCTTGCCGGCATACTCGGTATAGAGCAGCGGGGCGTTGAGGTTGACCTTGTCGGTGAGCACGCTGTCCGTCATACGGGCATTGGTTCCGTAACGGTAATTGAATTCGGTGAAAACGCAGGCGCGATCGGAGTGGATCAGGGCCTCGACCATCTCTCGAGAGGCGCGCACCGGCACCGTGGCATCCTCGCTGCCATGAAAGATCCACAGGGGCATGTTGCGCAGGGCGCAGGCACATGAGGAATCGGCCCCGCCGCACATCGGCACCGCTGCCGCAAAACGGGCGGGATATCGCGAGATCAGATCCCAGGTCCCGTAACCGCCCATAGAGAGACCGATTACATAGAGACGGTCGGTATTGATGGGGAACTCGCGCGTCAGCGAGTCGAGCAGATTGCTCACCGTCAGCAGTTCATCGCTGATGCCGACGGCTCCGATACTGTAGCTACCCTTGCTCCAGTCGGTATTCACCCACTGGCGGTCGGCGGGACACTGCGGCACAACGATAAAACAGGGATTCCGGGCCTGCAGGGCGCTATCGGCCCAAACTGTTCCCAAGGCGTTGGCCTTGAGCTGAAGCTCATTATCCTTGCCGCGTTCGCCGGCGCCATGCAGCGCCAGGATCAGCGGATAGGTCCTGCTCGCATCGTACCGCTCCGGAATGAACAGCCGGTACGGGAGCGTAGTCTTGTACGTATGGGAACGTTTGAGGAATTTCGCAGCGAGAGCGGATTCACTTGCAGCAAAACCAGCAGAAACACCACAGACCAGCCCCACCGCCACAACCACCCACCACAGTCTGAATCGTACCATCAATCTTCCTTCACGCTATACCCTGGAGAGTTCGCTACTTTGAAGCCGGGCTGATGAAGTCTTGGCAGAATGGGTCTCTTACATGCGCCGTGCCGAAGACCCTGGGCACGCCCAGAGCGATTCGAACGCTCGACCTACGGATTAGAAGTCCGTTGCTCTATCCAGCTGAGCTATGGGCGCATATACTGTTAATAATTTAGTCATTCCAGCGCAACAAGACAAGCTTTTTTTTGCTATTCCGGCAAATATAGATGTTTTTTATGAAGCAGATCACAATAGATAGAAATGCGGGGGCCTTGTTCAACTATTGAACAAAAAACAGCCTCAGCGCAGCAGGATGAGGCGCCGTGTCTCCACCCGCCGCTCCCATTCGAGCCGGTAGAAATAGACGCCACTGGCCATCCCAGCGCCATCCAGGGCGACACGATATTCGCCCGCTGGCTGCAAGCCTTCAGCCAGCGTCGCCACCTCCTGACCGGCTAAATTGAAGAGCCGCAGCCAGACTCGTCCCCGCCCGGGCAAGCAGTACCGGATCGAAGTGCCCTGGTTGAAGGGATTGGGGTAATTCTGGCAAAGGACGAATTCGAGGCCCTTCTCCACTGCTTCCGCCCCGTCGACCGCTGCGAGGTTCCAGAGGTGGTTATTGATCCAGAGTGTGCGACCGCGAATCCAGGATTTGATCCGGCTCAGTTCCTCGGCATAGCTGTGGTCCATCGAGGGTTCGGGCCAGCGTTTTAGATCCCGGGCGCGGGCCTCAGCCAGCGTGTCGGCGATCAGATCGATCCGCCGGTCAAGCGTATCCGGATGTAGAACAGTGCGACTTAGCGCCGCCCAGCGGATCTTGACCTTTTCGGCGAAATAGCGGTCATGGCCAAGAAGATTCCACCAGAATGGCACCTTAGGCCAATCGCCCGGGTGATAGGCATCGTGATCGATCTCCCATTCATCGACGCGGCCGGCGTCCTCCGCATACCATGCCTTGCCGAGGGTAAGATTGAAATCCCAGATCGGCCCGGCGTTGAGTTTGCCGCCCTTGCTGTCCCGATCCTTATACATAAAGGTGCTGATGCGATAGGCATCGACATTCTTGAAGAATTCACTGAGAATAAAATGATCGACAAAGGAAGAAATATCGATGTAACGGGGATAACCAAACGAGGTATCACCACGTGTAGGCATCAGCATCACCGATTCGAAGACATTCATCCAGCCCTTGAGGTAGCCTTTCTGGGCGGCCACCAGATCATCGGCTTTGGGATCATGATACTGATAAAAGAGACCCTGCATCGAGGTCCAGCCCGCGGTCTGCTCGCCCTCCTCCTTATCAAACTTCCAGATATAACCGCCGGTCAGGGCATCGCCGGTCACATCCGCTGTGCTCATCTCGGTGATGGCAACCCGGTTTTTATCTTGCTTGATCTTTTCCATGAAAACATAGACACCGCGGTAGTTGTTGTTGAGCACCAGTTCGCAGTATTGGACACGGGGCGCATAACGGCCGATTTCATTGGAGATGCGATAGGCGAGAACATTGCGCATCAGCGATTGATCATCATAAGAGGCATATAGGATCCAGTCGTTCTCTTTCGGCATGCCCAGGAGGGATACATTGCGATTATTGCCGCTGGCGTCGACGGTCTCGAGCCGGTAGCCCTTTTTGGGATAGGCCATGGAGGAGCTGCCGCGCAATTCGATATCGATGAGGCCGTCGTATTGGTTGGCAGGATCGGTGATGGCGTTACGCTTGCTTTTGCCGTTGTAAGTAATCTTCATCGTGGCTCGGATACGGGTCAGATCGGGAATCTCCTTGCCGCCGGTGTCGATCCGGATGATGGGAAGGTTGGAACTGGTGAATGCCACCCCGGTCGTCTGGGCGCTGAGGGACGAAAAAGTCAGAAGGGCAAGGCCTGTCACCCAAACCCAGGCAGATCCGCCGCCGGTTGCGATCAAACGGCGAATCACCCTGCAAGCGCCCCTGCGGATGGAGGGGCTGGACTCCTTGCGCATGCTGAACATAACGGAATTCCTGTTTTGGTAGCGCTGACGCCTGCGGATTCTAGAGGGTTTTTGAAGACTCCCGGACGACCAACTCCGTTGGCAGCAGAATCTGCTCGGGCGGCAGCAGGGCCGGGGATTCGATGTTGCGGATGAGGATCTCTGCAGCACGACGGCCGATCTCCTTCTGCGGCGCCCGGATGGTCGTCAGCGGTACCGGATAGAGTTTGGCATAATCGATGTCATCGTTGCCAATAATGGAGATATCATCAGGTACCCGAATGCCGAGCTCACGCAGGGCCGACAGCACGGCCATGGCCTGTTGATCGTTGAAGCAAACAATCGCCGTCGGGTACTCCTCCCGGCGCAATTTTTTGAACCAGACGAGGGTATTGTGAAAGCTCTCCTCATGCCGGGAACCGATGGAAACAATCATTGCCGGATTGAAGGCCAGCGTAGTCTCGCTGAAGGCATAGCGGAAACCCTCGATGCGCTCCTGGGTGTGAGCGGATTGGGGGGGACCAGCAAAATGGACGATCCGGCGATGACCGCCCTCAATCAGGTAGCTGACCGCCTGGCGTATCGCCTTTATGTTGTCGATCATCACTGCATTGGCTTGGATCCCCTTGACCTCCTCGAGCAGGACAAAGGGATAATTGATCATCTTGAGCTTGAAGAGGTGTTCGATCTCCGCCTCACCCTCGACAATGGGGGCGATGATGGCGCCCTTGATATCCTTGGTGGAAAAGAGGTGGGTGAAGCGTTTCTCGCACTCGTGATCGTTCTCGGAGCTGGTGATCAGGACTTGGTAACCCCGGTTGATGGCGTATTCGCGCACGCCGGTGGCAATGGAGGTATAGAAGGGATAATTCAAATCCTTGATGATGACGCCGATGGTACGGTCCTCGCTGCCGTTCTTGAGGATTCGCGCCATCCCGCGCGGGCGGAAATTGAGTTCCTTCATTACCTCAAGGATGCGTTCGCGCGTGCGCGGTTTGACCGAGTTTTTGCCATTGAGGACCGCAGAGACGGTGCCCTTCGAGACTCCAGCGCGCGTGGCAACATCCTCGATAGTAATTCTCTTCATCTTTTCTCCGGCGTTTCCCGCTGATACAGATGCAAGCTCATAAATTGAAACGGTTCGATTTTTATTCGCAAATATACTTTTTTTTGCACGTAAAATCAACTAAATTCTTATCACAGGGCATTTTCTCCACCAGCGCTCCCCGTGCCTCTCGCTCCCACCCGTCGGGGCTCGCGTCGCGTCTGGATACGCCCCGGATGGAGTTTTCCCTTGACTTTTTTCACCCCCTTCTGTATATTTGAATCGGTTCAAAACCATAATCACCCTTTAGCGACGAGGGCGCCGATGATACGATCGAGCCGCTGTCTCAGGATTACCCTCCTGATCAGCCTTCTTCTTTGCCTCCTGGCCTGCCATACCCCAGCCATCCGCCCCCGGCCTGTGACGTACCCCAATCTCTTCACCGATTTGCTCCGGATCGAACCCGCCCAGGTGCAGGCGCGCATCGACGCCGCCTTCAACCAGCTCTTCTATGGCGACGACAGCACGCAACGCGTCTATTATCCGGCCGGTCCCGATAAGGCCTATATCGAGGATATCCTCAATAATGATGTGCGCACCGAAGGCATCTCGTACGGCATGATGATCGCTGTCCAGCTCGACAAGAAAAAAGAGTTTGATTGTCTGTGGAACTGGGCCAGGACCTACATGCAGCACCACAACGGTCCCGGCGCAGGTCTCTTCGCCTGGCACTGTCGCACCAATGGCGAAAAGCTCAGCTACAGCTCGGCATCGGACGGTGAGGAGTGGATTGTCACCGCCCTGCTCTTCGCCCATAACCGTTGGGGCAGCGGTGAGAGCCCCTACAATTATCGGCAACAGGCCCAGTTCATTCTCGATGCCATGCTCAATAAAACGGCCAAGTCCGATGAACAGCGCGTGATCACCAACATGTTCAATCGCGATCACAAGATGGTTGTCTTTGTACCCAACGGTGAGGCGGACGATTTCACCGATCCCTCCTACCATTTGCCGCACTATTATGAGCTGTGGGCGATGTGGGCCGATAAAGAGAAGGACTTCTGGCGGGCAGCCGCGGACAGCAGCCGAGCCTTCCTCAAACGGGCTGTCCACCCTCGAACCGGCCTGGCCCCGGATTATGCCCGCTTTGACGGGAGCGCTATGGATGCCCCGTGGGGTGGCGGCCACGCCGATTTCCGCTATGATGCCTGGCGCACGGCGGCCAACATCGCGGTCGACTGGATCTGGTTCGGCCGGGATGGCTGGGCGGTGACTCAATCCAACCGGCTGCTCGAATTCTTTCATGGGGAAGGGATGAAATCCTACGGCGGCCTTTACACCCTGGAGGGCCGCAAGCTCGCCGACGAGCAAAATCCCGGTCTGGTGGCCATGAATGGCACTGCAGCCCTGGCTGCGACGACCCCGCTGAGAGGCGACTTTGTCGGGGCGGTCTGGGAGATGCCGATCCCCTCCGGCCCCGGCCGCTATTATGACGGCCTGCTCTATTTGCTCGCGCTCCTCCAGATCAGCGGTCACTTCCGCGTTCTCGCACCCTGATCCGTGGACACAAAGCGATAGCCCACCTGCTGCGGCACGGGCGCAGCGCGCACATTTTTCCCTTGTTCCGGCACGTCGGGTGCCGACAGCCTGCACCAACCACACGATTGACTCATCGAGGAGACCATGATCGATTCGCTTGCTCGCTGTATCAAATCTCTGGCTGCCCTCCTGCTTTTCCTCTCCTGCACCTGCGCCCTAGCGTCGGATCCGAAGTATGTCCGCTTTGACAAAGGGCCCGGCGATTTCACGCTCGTGGAAGCCGGCAAATGCACCCCGTTTTTTGCCAGCAGCGCGGAGTATCCTGGTGTTTTGAGGGTGATGTCCAGCCTCCAGGAGGATTTGCGCAAGGTGACCGGCGCAGCGCCGGAGATCGTCCTCGACGAGGTGCCGCACTCCGGGACTCCGATTCTGATTGGCACGCTGGGCAAAAGCCCGCTCATCGACCGGATAGTGGCGGAGAAGCGACTGGATCCCACCGGGCTGGCGGGGAAATGGGAGACCTTTGTCACCCAGATTATCGAAAATCCTCTCCCTGGAATCAGTCGCGCCCTGGTGATCGCCGGAAGCGACAAGCGCGGCACGATCTACGGGCTGTACGACCTCTCCAACCAGATCGGCGTCTCGGCCTGGCATTTCTGGAGCGACGTGACTCCCCGGCATCGCGACGCCCTCTACGTGACCCCGGGCCTCCACACCCTCGGCGAGCCCAAAGTCAAATACCGCGGCATTTTTATCAATGATGAAGCCCCCGCTCTCAGCGGCTGGGCCTTTGAGAAGTTCGGCGGCTTCAACAGCCGGATGTATGAGCACGTCTTCGATCTCATTCTGCGCATGAAGGGTAACTATCTCTGGCCGGCGATGTGGGGACGCATGTTCTGTGTTGAAGATACCTTGAATCCCACCCAGGCGGACGAGTATGGTGTGGTCATCGCCACCTCCCATCATGAACCGATGATGCGTGCACACGCCGAGTGGGCGCGTTACGGCACCGGGCCGTGGAACTATGAGTCCAATGCGATGGCCCTACAGCAATTCTGGCGCGAGGGTATCCGGCGGATGGGCCGGCACGAGAGCGTGGTGACCATCGGCATGCGCGGCGATGGCGATGAGCCGATGAGCGAAGCGGCCAACATCGCCCTACTTGAGCGCATCGTCGCCGACCAGCGCCGCATCATTGCAGAAGAGACAGGCAGGCCGGCGGAAGAGACGCCGCAGGTCTGGGCGTTGTACAAAGAGGTTCAAGAGTATTACGACAAGGGGATGAAGGTGCCGGAGGATGTCACCCTACTGCTCTGCGATGACAATTGGGGCAATATCCGCAAGTTGCCGCGGCCGGGCGATCCGCCGCGCCGCGGCGGCTATGGCGTCTACTACCATTTCGACTACGTCGGTGGTCCGCGCAACTACAAGTGGCTCAATACCAATCAGGTTTCCCGCATCTGGGAACAGATGCACCTGGCCTATGAGATGGGAGCCCGGCAGATCTGGATCGTCAATGTCGGTGACATCAAACCGATGGAACTGCCCACCGAGTTCTTCTTGGACTATGCCTGGAATCCCGAGGCCTGGCCGATTGAACGTCTACCGCACTACACCCTGGATTGGGCCGCCCGCCAGTTCGGTCCCGAATACAGCACCGAAATCGCCGCGCTCCTTGAGGCTTACACCCGTTTCAACAGCCGCCGCAAGCCCGAGCTGCTCGAGCCGGGCACCTATAGTCTGAGCAACTATCAGGAATGGGAGCGTGTGGTGGCCGAGTACACCGCGCTGGCCGACAAGGCGCAAAAGTTGTACGACGGGCTTGCGCCGGAACAGCGTGACGCCTTTTATCAGATCGTCCTCCACCCTGTCACCGCTTGTGCCAACCTTAACGCGCTCTATTTCACCGTCGCCAGAAATCGCCTCTACGCGGCGCAGGGCCGCGCCCTGACCAATGCTTTGGCGGACCGCGCCGAAGTGCTCTTCGCGGAGGATGCCCGGATCTCCCGCTACTACAACACCGAACTGGCCGGTGGTAAGTGGAGCCATATGATGGACCAGACGCACATCGGCTACACGTACTGGCAGCAGCCCGACGCGAACATCATGCCGGCCGTGCAGCGGATTAGCCTTCCAGTGGCAGCGGAGATGGGAGTGGCCGTTGAGGGCTCGACGCAATGGTGGCCGCATGCTTCAGAGGCCGCTGTGCTCCCCGAACTCGATCCTCACATCAAACCTTACAGCTATATCGAACTATTCAACCGCGGGGAAGCGCCCTTCAAATACACCATCAAGCCCGGCAAAAAGTGGCTGAAGCTCGATGCCCCGCGCGGATCCGTCACCGAGGAAATGCGGATCCTGGTCTCGGCCGACTGGCGCAAGGTCCCCCCCGGACACCACCGCATCCCCCTCACCATTACAGCCCCTGACGGCCGCCGCGTGACCATCACCGTACCCTTCCACCAACCAGCCGCATCTGCAAGCGACCTGCGCAACTGCTTCATCGAGAGCGATGGCTGCGTTTCCATGGAGGCCGGGCACTATAGCCACGCTGTAAATTCAGCCGAAATGTACTGGAGTGAAATCCCCGGTCTGGGGCGCACCCTTTCTGGGATGACCCCTTTCCCGGTCACCGCCCGGTCGATGGCAGCGGACCTGCTGCGGAATGGCGCCGTTCTCATCGACGGCAAGGGCGCACTGCGGGCGCTTGAGCCCGAGACCCTGCAACCGCGGACGATTCCTCTGGATTCCCTGCCCCATCTGGAGTATCACCTTCACCTCTTCAGCGCGGGCCTGGCCAAAGTCAAAGTCTATCTTTCGCCCACCCTGGATTTTCACAACAGCGGCGGATTGCGCTATGCGGTTTCCTTCAATGATGAACCACCGCAAATCGTCAACATGCACGACCAGATGGCGTGGGAAGAATGGGTGAGCAATGCGGTCGCCGTTCAAGCCACCTCCCACACCCTAGTAGACACGGGGGCGCAGGTGCTCAAATTCTGGGCCGTCGATCCCGGCGTGGTGCTGCAACGCCTGGTGGTCGAGACCAGCGGCGCCAGGCCCAGCTATCTCGGCCCGCCCGAAACTCGCTATATTCCCGACCGCTCCGAGCACCGGTGATGACTCTTATCCAAGCGAAAGGCAATACGCATGACCGATCCGCAATGGGAACTTTTGCTGAAGGTGATCCGGGGCGAAATCATCGAACCCCTTCCCGCCGGTTTCATCATCGATTCTCCGTGGCTGCCGAACTGGTACGGCATCTCCATTCTGGATTACTTCAGCAATGACCGGCTCTGGCTCGATGCCAATCTCAAGGCGATGCAGGATTTCCCCGAGATACTCTTCCTCCCGGGTTTCTGGTCCGAGTATGGCATGTGCACCGAGCCCTCGGCCTTCGGAGTGCGCACCTATTTCCCGGCCAACGAGTTTCCACATGCACACCGGCTCCTCCATTCGACCGCCGAAATTGATGAATTGCTGCTCCCCGATCCCTCCACCGACGGCTTACTGCCCTTCGTCCTTAACCGGCTCAAGCTCGCACAACCGGAGATCGAAGCGGCAGGGCACAAGATCCGTTTCGCGGTGGCGCGCGGCCCGCTCAACATCGCCAGCTACCTCATGGGATCCACCGAATTTCTCATGGCGATGATGCTCGAGCCCGAGAAGGTCGAGCTGCTGCTGCAAAAAATCACCCGTTTTTTGCAGTCCTGGTTGCAGCTGCAGATGGCCACCTTTCCGACCATCGACGGCATTTTTCTGCTCGATGACATCATCGGCTTCATCGGCGAAAACGAGTTCAAGACCTTCGGGCTCCCCTGCTTCAAGGCGCTCTACAGTCTGCCGGTTACCGTCAAATTCCTCCACAACGACGCGGCTTGCCGGGTTTCTGCTCCCTACCTGCCGGAAATGGGGGTCAATCTTTTCAACATGGGATTCGACATCCCCCTGAATGAACTTAAAAGTCTGACGCAGAACCAGGTCACCCTGCTCGGCAATCTGCCGCCGCGGGATGTCCTGGCGGCCGGGACCCCCGAGGCCGTCGAAGCGGCCACCCGTGACCTGGTTGCGGCCCTGACCGATCGCCGGCACGTCATCCTCTCTTGCGGCGGCGGCATGCCCCCAGGGGTTCGCTCGGCTAATATTGCCGCCTTTTTGCGCGGGCGTGTTTGATCGCTTAGCCTAACGGGAGTGGTAGCGTGCAAAAAACCGCCTCTATACAGCCGGCTTTACCGACGATCACGATGCGCCGGGCTTTCATCTGCGGCCCGACGGAAAATACCGGACCGTCTATGCCGAGCACTTTGATGAATACAACGCCGCGACGCCGATACCCTTCTCGCTGGATCGCGGCGGTATGAATCCGCTCCGGATTTTTGATATCCGCGGGCACTGCGTCGATACCCTTTTCCATCAGCGTTTCGAGGCCGGTGGACACCGCATCCTCTGGCAAACCTTCGCGTTTCCCTCCGGAATCCATATCGGCCGACTCGAGTCCGGCAGTGTTTACCGGATACAGCGGCTGACCCTGCTCAAATGAACGGATGGGCCGGTTTAAAATGATAGATAATTTCTTTTTTTTTCCTTGATTTTGAAAGAGGTACTCTTTATATTTGAAACGGTTCAATAGAATCAAAACTCTTAACATTGTCCACAACTCGCTCTTCACCCTGCAACGAGGCCTCCCCATGGACAGTCCCAAAACGGGAACAGCCGCCGCGGCTGCCCCCATTGATTCAAACCCGCTACCTGATTATAAAAATGCCCGGCTCCCGATCGAGAAGCGGGTGGCCGACCTCCTGGGACGGATGACTCTGGAGGAGAAGGTCGCGCAGATGCTCTCCCTTTGGAAGCTGCGGGAAAAGATACTGATCCCGGGCTCCACGCAACTGAATCCCCAGGGGATCGAGGAGCTGTGCGGCAGGGGCATGGGTCAAATCACCCGGCCGAGCGACCTGAATGGCGGCCTCTCCCCCGAAGCGACCGCAGAGCTGACTAATACCCTGCAAAAATGGTTCATTGAAAACACCCGTCTCGGCATCCCGGTCATTTTCCACGAAGAGTGCCTCCACGGACTTGCCGCCAAGGAAGCGACCAGCTATCCCCAGCCGATCGGCCTCGCTTCCACATTTAATCCCCATCTGGTTGAAGAGATCTACAGCGCCACTGCCGAAGCTGCGCGCAGCCGGGGCATTCATTTGGCCCTGACGCCGGTTGTCGATGTCATGCGCGAGCCGCGCTGGGGGCGTGTCGAGGAGACCTACGGCGAAGATCCCTACTTGGCAGCCCAGCTCGGCACGGCAGCGGTCAAAGGCTTTCAGGGGGATGGTGAGTTCAAGGACAAAAAGCATGTGCTGGCCACTCTCAAGCATTTCACCGGTCATGGCGAGCCGGAATCGGGTTCGAACATTGGCCCGGCGAACATCTCCGAACGCGTCCTGCGTGATATCTTTTTCTATCCCTTCCGACAGGTGATCAAAAAGGCGCAGCCCGCGGCCATCATGCCCTCTTACAACGAAATCGACGGTCTGCCCTCCCATGCCAATGTCTGGCTACTGCAACAGGTGCTGCGCGAGGAATGGGGCTATACCGGGATGCTGGTGTCCGATTATTTCGCGATCACCGAGCTCTATATGAATCCCATCAGCGTCAGCCACGGGGTCGCCGAGAACAAGACGGAGGCGGCTTTGTTGGCAGCCAGAGCCGGTGTCAATATCGAGCTGCCGGACATGGACTGTTACCCCCATCTCGTCGAGCTTGTGCACTCCGGCCGGCTCGCCGAAAAAGAAATTGATACCCTCGTCCGCCCCCTGCTCTATTACAAATTCAAGCTGGGTCTTTTCGAGGATCCCTATGTCGATCCGGCGCAGATTCGCAACGAAGAGCGTCTGCTGCGGGAGCGGAGCCTGGCGCTGCGCGCCGCCCGCGAAACCATCATCCTGTTAAAAAATGAGGGCGATTTCTTGCCACTCGATTCTACCAGGGCGACCACCCTGGCGGTGATCGGGCCCAATGCGGACCGCAAGTTGCTGGGCGGATACAGTGGCGAGCCCAAGTATTACCGCTCGGTGCTCGAGGGCATTATCGAAAAAGCCGGCAAGACCACCCGCATTCTCTACAGCGAAGGCTGCAAGATCACCGTGGGTGGCTCCTGGAACCAGGATGAAATCGTCCTGCCCGATCCCGAGGAGAACCGCAAGGCAATCGCAGAGGCTGCCCGGGTAGCGCAGCAGGCGGATTTGGTGATCATGGCCCTTGGCGGCAACGAACAGACTTCGCGCGAGGCCTGGGCGACCAATCATCTCGGCGACCGGACCAGCCTCGACCTTATTGGCCAGCAGAACGACCTGGTGAAAGCAATTCAAGCCACTGGCAAACCGATCGTGTTGCTGCTTTTCAACGGCCGGCCCAATTCCATCACGGCAATTGCGGCAGCCAAAGAGATCCCGGCCATCCTCGAATGCTGGTATCTGGGGCAGGAGACCGGATATGCCGTAGCCGATGTGCTCTTCGGTGACTATAATCCTGGCGGCAAGCTGCCGGTATCCATCCCGCGTTCGGTCGGCCATATCCCCTGTTTCTACAACCACAAGCCCTCCGCCCGCCGCGGCTACGTCTTTGATGATATCTCGCCCCTCTACCCCTTCGGATTTGGCAAAAGCTATACCACCTTTGCCTTCAGCAATATCCGCCTCGAAAAACCGGTGATCCAGGTGGGAGAAAGCACGACCCTACATGTCGATATCCGGAATACCGGGAAGCGGACGGGAACTGAAGTGGTGCAGATGTACATCCGTGATCTCTTCAGCTCAGTCACCCGTCCGGTCAAGGAATTACGAGGATTCTGCAAACTGGAACTGGCGCCGGGAGAGTCCAGGTCGGTTGCCCTGCCAATCACCCCTGACGATCTCGCGTTCACGGCAGTCGACAAAGTACACAAGGTGGAACCGGGCGAATTCGAGATTATGGTGGGCAGTTCCTCCCGCGATGAGGATTTGACGAGGGTAAAACTGACCGTAAAATAAAAAGGCCGCCCTGGAACCCGGCGACGGCCAGACATTCGCAAGCTGTTGGGAGAAAACAAGATGAAGAATGACCAGATCGGCAAACTGCCCTTGCTCGAAAAAATCGGCTACGGTTTTTCCGACGCCTCAGCCAATTTCGTGTTCCAGATCATGGTGATGTTTCAGGTGGGGTTCTATACCGATGTTTTCGGTATTACGGCTGCCGCGGCGGGGACTCTGCTGCTGGTCGGCCGCTTCTGGGATGCCATCTTCGATCCCATCATGGGCTCGCTCGCCGATCGCACCAATACCCGCTGGGGAAAATTCCGGCCCTGGTTGCTCTGGACCGCAGTTCCCTTTGCGCTGATGTTCTTCCTTACCTTCTACACCCCCAATTTCTCCCCGTCCGGCAAACTGGTCTACGCTTATCTCACTTATATCCTGCTGATGACGGTCTATTCAATGAACAATACACCCTACTCAGCCCTCAACGGGGTGATGACCGGGGATGTCAACGAGCGTACCAGCCTTTCCTCCTGGCGATTCATCTTCGCTCAGAGTGCCACGATCCTTGTGCAAGGCTTTTTGCTGCTGATGGTCGCTTCCCTGGGCAGGGGGAATGCCCAGGCGGGCTGGGCCCGGAGCATCGGCCTTCTTTCTGTGCTGTGCATCGTCTTTTTCATCATCACGTTCCTGAGCGTCAAGGAACGTATCAAACCCAATCCCGAGCAGAAGGCTTCGTTGAAGGAGGATATCTCCGGCCTAGCGAAAAATGGCCCCTGGCTGGCGATGTTCGGCCTCACGCTCTTTGTCTTCATCACGTTGGCCCTATGGGGCAGCGCGATGTACTATTATTTCAACTACTTCATCAGCAAAGCCCACCTCTTCACCTTCCTGCAGTGGCTGGGCATGGCGGCCACTCCCGCAGCAGACGGCAGCTTAGTCTTGAGCGGCGGACAAAAGATTCTGGATGCCATGGGCCTCCTGGCCAAACCGGATCTCAGCAATACTGCGATTATCGGCTTCAGCCTTTTTAATATGATTGGCACGATCCTCAGCCTGATTGGCATCGTGCTCTCCAAGCGGCTGACCATTCGCTTCAGCAAGAAAAGCGTCTTTATGACCGGTTTGCTACTGACGGTCCTTTTCACAGCCCTATTCTTCGTGCTATCGCCAACCGCAATCGGCGCCACTTTCGTCCTGAATATTCTCAAATCCCTTGCCTACAGCTTCACCATCCCGCTGCTCTGGGCGATGATGGCCGATGTGGCGGACTATTCCGAATGGAAGACGGCCCGTCGATCGACGGGATTCATCTTTGCCGGTATTGTATTCGCTTTGAAGGCTGGTTTGGGATTTGGCGGAGCCATCTGCGGCTGGCTGCTCTCCCTTTATGGTTATGTGCCCAACGCCGCCCAGAACAGTCATGCCCTATTCGGCATCAAGATGACCGCGAGTATTTACCCGGCGATCACTTTTGCCATCGGCGCCGTCGCGCTCTCCTTCTACAGCATCAGCAAAAAGCTGAGCCTGCAGATTCAGGATGAGCTGGTGGAACGGCGTAAAAGCTATCAATACTAAAGCTATCAGTACTAATATACTGCGCTCAGCGAGAGCCACTTCCTTGGTGCCATGCTTTTTGCTTGACAATTGCGGCGATTTTATGTAATATTGAATTGATTCAATTTTTCATTGAATCAATCTTCTCAGCAAAATCAATCGATTTGGTTTAACCGTTTACTTGAGAAGATTAGGATGATATCTCGCCGTCCAAAAGCGCTCTCCAAGGATGGTCTTTCACCCCGGATGACGGGGTCCATCATTGGAGATGCGCTTTTCTTAATAATCCCCCGCCCTCTCTGTAACATGCTCTGTTCGCAGCTCGAAGACAATCACCGGGCAGACCGCGATCCCGGGTCCTTACATCCTGGTGCGGAATCTGCCACCTCACCCTCGAAGAAGGAAGGAAGCGCCTATGAAACATGGTATGGTTCCCAAGGGCAAGGCTCAATCCGCCCTGCCATCGCGCGGCTGTAGGCCTCTTCTTGCGGCAGCCACTCTATTCCTATTGATACCCGGCCTGCTCCTGGCGGGGACCGGCGTTATCAAAGGCAAGGTTTTTGACAAGGACACCAAGGAGGGGCTGCCCTCTGCCAACATCATCATCAAGGGTACCCGGATCGGAACCACCGCGGACCTGAACGGCAACTTTTCGATCCCTAACGCGCCGAGCGGCGAATTGACCCTGACGGTCAGCTATATCGGTTATGGCTCGGTGAGCGTGCCCCTGACAGTCAAGGAAGATGTTGTCACCAAGCGCGATTTTGCCCTCAAGGCCGAGGCCATCAAAGGCAAGGAGTATATCATCACCGCGCAGGCCATGGGCCAGGTTCAGGCTATCAACCAGCAGTTGGCGGAGACGAGGATCTCCAGTGTCGTCTCGGAGGCCAAGATCCAGGAACTGCCCGATTTCAACGCCGCCGCCGCCATAAGCAGGCTGCCCGGCGTTTCCAGCCTCGAAAGCTCGGGAGAGGCCAACAAGATTGTCATCCGCGGCCTGGCGCCCCAGTTCAATATGGTCTCCGTTGAAGGAGTCAAGCTGGCATCGACCGGCAGCTCCCAGATCGGCGTATCCGCACTGGGCAACACCTCCGGTTCCATCAACAATGATCGCAGTGTTGACCTCTCGATGGTCTCCCCCTATATGATCAAATCGATCTCGGTCTACAAGGCGCTGACCCCGGACCTCGACGCTAATGCGATCGGCGGAACCGTGAATATGGAACTGCGCGAGGCCCCCGCCGAACTTCACTACGATCTGCTCTGGCAGCAGGGTTACACGGCCAAGACCAAGAACAGCGCTAATTACCGCGGCGTGGCCTCGATCAGCCGGCGTTTCTTCAACGAAAAACTCGGCGTCTATGCGCTGGCCAATGTTGAGCAGTACGACCGCGACGCCGACAACATGAATGCCAACTATTACACAACGAGCACGAAGCTCAACGCCTCAGGGGTCTATCGACCGGTCAAGGTCAGGAATGTCCAGCTGCTGCGGCATATCGAAACCCGGCAGCGGTTCGGCGGCAACCTCATCCTCGATTACAAACTGCCCTTCGGTTCGATCAAATCGGTGAACATGTTTACCCGCCTGAGCTCAGATTATCAGGACAACACCACCATCCTCAACTATTTCGATAAACAGCTGAACTTCCAATACCGCGAGGGCGTCAACAATACCGACCTGACCGTGAATTCGTTGGAATGGAAGAACGATTTCCAGTGGGTGCAATTCGGCCTCAAACTCGCCAGTACCACGTCGAAAAACAATCTACCCAAATCCCCGTTTGTCACGCTCAAAACCGGCCAGGTGACCACCGGTCCGGTCACCGATGATACCATCCCCGACAGCCTGAAAAAACTGTGGGCGTATCCTGGCGCCAACCAGGTTTATCTCGACGATATCAGCCTTTTCAGCTCCATCTACAAGGAAAGCAACAAGACGGTCACACCGTTTATCAATTTTCCGTTCCGTCTTGGCTCCTCATTCACCGGCTTTCTCAAACTTGGCGGTGTCTACCGGTATCAAAAGAACAGCAACGACCAGAAGACCCCTTACGCCAGCATCCGTTCGAGCGGCGCCTTTCAGACGGCAATGGTCAACGCACTGTCGAACCGGTTCCACATCGCGGTCGATCCCGCAACGGCCAAATTTGCAGCATCGAACTTCACTGGCAGTTCGACTCTCACCCGTTCCTTCCTCGATGATCAGTTCGGCCAGATCTACTGGGCTTGTGACCCCTCCCTTCTGATCGGCATGGCCAATTATCTGACCGCTGCACCCGAGTGGCGCGGCAAAGCCACTGGCGGTGCGGATCAGACCGGCGGCTGGTACAATGGCATGTTTCAGACCCTGGCCAATAGCTACGATTACTCTGAAGATTATTACGCCTCCTATGTCATGTCCGAGATCAATTTCAGGAGCTTAATGGTAACCGGTGGCGTCCGCTATGAGGATTCGGAATCCAAATTCACTGCGTACAATATGTTCGACATGCGTAATCCGGATTCGCAAAATTGCGACACCGTGATTGCCCGACCGAAGAGTGATTTCTGGCTGCCGATGGTTCAGGCCAAATTCACGCCGCTGCGCTGGATGGATCTCCGTTATGCCTATACCCAGACCCTAGCCCGCCCGGATTATCATCAAATGTCGCCGAAAATAACCTATGACAGTCCCAGGATGAACATCCGCGCCGGCAATCCCGATCTCAAGCCCGCACAGGCCTATAACCACGATGTAACCTTGACCTTCCATGGCAACAAGCTGGGTCTCTTCTCCGTGGGAGGTTTCCACAAAAAAATCGATGGTTTCACCTATTACACCACCTATACCCTGCACAAGACCTCCCCCTCGAAGGAAATCAAAACGATCAATGATTTTGATATTATGGGGACCAAACCGGCGGATGGGGCAACCCTTTATACCTACATCAACAGCTCCCATCCCGCCTATGTCAAGGGGTTGGAGGTCGACTTTCAGACCCGTCTCTGGTATCTGCCCTGGCGGTTGAACGGTATCGTGCTTGGTATCAACTATACCAAGATCAAATCCGAAGCGGTTTACCCCCTGCGCGACAACGTGACCAACTACACCACCCGGCCACCGGTGACCACGACCTACGACAGCACCCGCGCCGGCCGTCTGATCTACCAGCCGAACGATCTGGTGAACGCCTACGTTGGCTACGACTTTAAGGGCTTCTCGGCACGCGTCTCCTTCCTCTTCCAGGGCAATTCCGTCAGCTATATCGGCGCTTTCCCGGAGCAGGATGGCTATACCCGGGATTACTTCCGGGTTGACGCTTCCGTCCGTCAGACCCTGCCGATCCGCGGCATGGAAATTTTCCTCGATCTTAATAATCTTAACGACGAGCAGAACGCTTCCGCACAACGATCCATCGACGGCTTCACCAACGTCAAAAACTATGGCATGACCGCCAACGTCGGCATCCGGTTCCGGTAATTCGCAGCGGGAGACTGCGCCGGGGCCTTTCCCGGCAATCCAGCCTCCCACTCATCCACACGACGCTCCCCGGCCGGCCCTGCCAAGCGCCGGGGAGTGTGACCAGATTAGCGATAATTCACCCGCGTCATAACTCATTTCTTTGAGGAGGAGCGCATCATGAAACGGTTGGTAATTTGTTTGATCTGTGTGCTGCTTTTGTCGGTCTCCCTGTATGCACAGAAAAAAGACACGACGTACGTCAACGGCCTCTACAGCGGCGGTGCTGAAGGCGGCCTCAATGAAGCCATCAAAGCGGTCGCCGATGCCGGCAAGCTTTCTCAGACCGTCTTCAAATTGAACCTCTACGACTGGTACGTCATCAACGGCACCATCGAGGTTCCCAAAGGCCAAATCCTCGAGATTGTAGCCCCGAATCCTGGCGCTACCCAGCAAGGGGCGCCGCCGCAGATTCTCTGGACGGCCAGCAGCAGTGTGACCAAGAATTTTCTCATCGCGGTTTATGGCGATCTGATCATGAAGAATATCTGGGTTCGATTTGCCGATGCGGCTGGAGTGCAGACCGGCACCCCGATCGTCTTCGAAGGCAACGATGAGAGCGGGCCGGGCGAGAAAGGCGATTTCGGCACTTTCGAAAACTGCATCTTTGAGTTCATGCCCTGCCCGGCACAGACCGCTTCCGGCTCCATTTGTGTCCGTTCCAAATTTTTCCATGGCTCTTTCAAGAATTGCTATTTCCGCAATTGCGTCGACAGACATTACATGTATTACGGCCGAGCCGTCTCCTTTCCCTATGACGTTCCCGGCTACCACACGGAAGAGGTTACTTTCGAGAACTGCACCTTCGCCAACATGGGCTATGTACTGATGCAGGAAGGTACCAACTACTCCGACAAAGTCTCTTTCAACCACTGCACTTTTTATAACACCGTGCAATTTACTCTGGAATCAGGCTGGTGGTGGAGACTGAATGTCAACAACTGCCTCTTTGTCAATGCCTGGATGATGGGCTATATTCCGCAGCAGGGCGCCAGCAGCGCCACCGTTACCATTCAGCCGGCGGACTCGATCGCATTCACTGTTCCCTTCACCGACCAGGATCGCCACATTCTCTTCACGCACAGCGCCTATTACATTGACAACTGGCTGATCGACTGGATGCGTGGCGGATGGGATAAGAACTATAGCAACACCGCCTGGCGCCCCAATCCCAGAATCACTTCGGTCGGCAATCCTTTCAGCGTGGCTCAATACAAAGCCCGGTTGTTCAACGCCATCCCCTACCCGCGGCCGATGATTGACAGCACTTCGCTGGTTTATTTTGACTCGATGTACACGGATGGCAACGGCAAACAGGTCAAACTCTATCCCTACATCAACCGCGCCGAGCTCTATGAGGTTGAAACCCTGAGAGAGAAAGTCAATCCCCGCTTCATCAACCCTCCGCTCAACGTCGATCCACTCAAGTATTTCCTCTATCAAAAATGGGATGCCAACAAGGATACGATGTGGGCCTATATGCCGGAGGCTGGACAAAACCAGCAGTGGCCGCTGCCCGAGAATCTCGCGTATGCCAACGATACCCTCAAGACACTGGGCATGGGCGGTTTCCCGCTTGGCGATCTCTACAACTGGTGGAATCCGGCGGTAAGGGAAGGTGCGACCGATCGCTATTCAGCCTGGCGGGCGCAAGCCGATGCGGAGCACGCCCGGATCGCCTCCTGGCTTGAGACCGGCAAGGATCCGTTGACCGGCATCGAGCGTGTGCCTGTGGCAGCCATGCCAGCCCAATATGCGCTCGGACAGAATTACCCGAATCCCTTCAACCCGACCACAAGAATACAATTTTCCATTCCACAGAGCGGTCCTGTGACCCTGAAGGTCTACAACAGCCTTGGGCAGGAGGTGGCGACCTTGCTGGAGGGGATGCAACCAGCCGGCGTAGGCATTGTCACCTTCAATGCCGCCAGACTGAGCGGGGGGGTCTACTTCTACAGGCTACAGGCTGGCAATGTATCGATTACCAGAAAACTTGTCTTGATGAAATAATCCTGTAACGTGAAACTTGCCCCGGCAGCGAAAAAAACCGACCATCGCCGTCGGGGCAAACCAGCTTTTTCCAGAGCCAAATAAAGAGGAGGAGGTGGTTCATTCATCTATCGTTTGGTTCCAGAACAATCTGTACGGGAATAATTCAACTTCATTAAGGCGAACCATTCACAGGAGAAGGAGAATTATGAGAAAAAAGATATCCACGTTTTGGGTAATCGCAACTGCCTTTGTGCTTTTGGGCGCCGTTGCGATTCAGGCCCAAGTTCCTATCAATGTAGTAGATTGGGGCAAGACCAGCAACGGCAAGGCCTGGCCAATTCTCAATACCACCAACACTCCGGCTGGCTCTGCAGGCATCGGCAACGGCGCCAGGCCCACCGGCTGGGCGACCATCCGCGGCGGCTTCAGCCCGATCGAAGCGACCCTGGACAAAGCGCTGGTGATCAGCGGCCAAATTGAATTCGTCGGCGGCGGCGGCGCCAGCGCCTACACCCACCTCCGCTATGCCCTGACCTATCTCGACAGCGCCACGCTCAGCTCGCAGTATACCGATTCGG
>DAOLSP010000017.1 GCA_035419245.1 bacterium
AAAATATGCAATAAGTTCATTATTGTTTCTGTCGGCTCAGTTGATTATTAATATTAAGCTCGGTAGAACCTTCGGTCCTGATTTACTTGGTTATTATTATGCAGCTAATTCAAATACAAGGGTTGCAGGTGCCGCTCTAGATTTTGGCTTAAGTCAGTATGCTTTTAAAGACATATCAGTTACACCTGGCAATATCGCCCACTACAGAGATATTCTTTTACCAAAGAGAATTATTCTAACCATTTTTCTTTTTCCGATTATTTTTATTATTTCCCGAATTGTTTCAAGGGAATATTATCTAGAGTTATTTTTTATTATTTCAGCAGCTACTATCATTGAATTATTATATAATCTCTGGACAAATATATTGGCAGCATGTGGGCATTATAACAGAATTATGATGTGTAGCTTGACCTACCTGCTCATTATGACTATTTTTGTTTTCTTTTCCCAATATTCTTTTCTTTTATTCACTCAAGTCCTTTTTCTTGTTACAATATTAGTACTTTTTATGTTACTAAAATACCATTTGGATACGAAGACATTTAATAACGCAATTAGGCATTTTTTCCCTTTTAAGTTTCCTTTACGTCACTGTTTTAATATCATGACAGTCAATCTTGTAAATATTGGCATAAGCAAAATGCCAATAATACTGCTCTCGCTCTCATCGTCCAATGAAGAGATCGGTTTATTCAGCGCTTCTTATGCTATTTATTCTTCACTTCTAATCATCCCTGCCTCGCTATCTGTTTCCTATTTGAATAGATTGTCAGGCTATCATGCAGAGCTAAGAGTTTTACAAAACAAATATAAGAGAATACTTCCTCTTTTTATCCTATTGGGATTTGCTGTCGTTGTCACTATAAGTCCAATCGCAAATACGTTAATTCAACAATTATTTGGCAGTAAATTCATCGATTCGATAAAATACCTGAAAATATTGTCATTTGCAGCAGTATTAAGTTTTCCTAACTACTTTGCTACCAACTTTTTTATTATTTTCGGATATGATATAAAAGTTGTTCAGATAAAAACACTGATATTTGTTTTTTATTTTTTTTGCGCTTATTATTTTGTGGCGAGGTACTCAATAATCGGCATTATTTATGCAACGATCATGATTGAGGCAATACAATTTATTTTATTCAACATACTCATTTTTGGAATTCAGGATGCAAAGAATAGTCAGCAATAAATTTGTTGAAAAAATAGTATTTGCTCTGTTGCTATTATTGGGAATCGGCTTGCGATTTTTCATGCTGAACAAGAGTTTGTCGGGTGATGAGTTCTTTTTGATTGATATTATTAGAAGTTTTAATATGAACCAGGCCTTTGGAGTCGTTTTATCCGATGTCCATCCTCCATTATTTTTTATCAGCGAATATGCTATAATGAAAATTCTCCCTGAGAAAGAATTTTATTTAAGGCTTCTGCCGTGCATTTGCGGCGTTTGTACGATTATTGTCGGTTTAAGAATACTAATATTGATATATAAGAATTGTGAAAAATGTCTGCATTGGCTGGTGGGCTTCTCAATTATTATCTTTTCTCAACCACTTATAGCTTTTGCTCAAGAAGCAAGACCCTATTCTCAACTGTATCTGTTATCGATATTACTTCTGCTTTTATCAGTAATGAAATACTATTATAACAGAAATTATTATCGGGTGGCATTGCTGATCTCGATCGCCGCTGTGTTTACTCATTATTTTGGATTCCTATATGTTCTTAGCTGGGCAATAATCGATATAATTATCAATCATCAGCGGGCTAGTTCAAAGAAATCCTTTGGATTGTCTGTCATTCTAAGCCCTGCACTCATTGTAATTACAACGATTATTCTCATAGCGGGATTTTATATACTAGCGTACAAATTCCCAGGCGGCTTAACGGAGCGTATTGCCCAACAAAGAATTCCAGTAACGGTATTCACCTTGCCTAAATGGCTAGCGTTTAACTTGGTTGGTCATTACTACTTCAATTTTGTCGGAAAAATGCCATCACGCATTATACAATTATCAGATATTGTGAGCAACTTACTACTGATAATTCCAGTAATTATCCTTCTGCTATCAATAATAACTGTAGTCATCTTGGGAACTAGACGACAGAAGAGAAATGATATTACCACAATCCTGCTTTTATTTTCCTTCATACCGTTTATTCTCGCTTTATTAGGGAATCTTGCAGGAATAATACCATTTGTTAGGGAGAAATATCTGATTGGTACAGTTGTACCATTCCTGTTTTTATTTATTTTTTTAAATGGGTATTTTACGAGAAGGTCTGCATATTTATTGACTGCATTGTTAATTAGCCTAAATTTATATTCAGGTTATAATTTTTATTTTAAATCCTATGAAGTTGGCCGATGGGAACACTGGAGAGAAGCAACAAAATATATAGAAAAGCAGGCAAACGCTGAGGATGATATCATTCTTTGGTATTCATATTCTACCGAGCCGAAAACTCATTTATACAACTATTATTCTTCTAGGTCTTTGCATCATCTTTCGCTCTGTAACGGCGCTACCTGCAGACCCGATAGTCTAGCGTCCATTGAAGAGCAATTCAAGCAGAAAAAGGGAAGTATTTATTTTATATATTATGATAATCAAAGAATTAATTGTGATCTTGATTCTTATGCTCTTCAATTCTTGAATAAAAAATACAGAGAAGTCGAAAGTAATTGTTTTGGACCAAGACTTTGTATTTATAGGTTCATCAAGTGACGATGAATTTAATAATTATTATATTTGGTTTTATACTTCTTCCTGCATTTTTATTGCTGAAGAAAGATAATTCGGCCTTTATCAACTATATGGTCTTTTTCCCAATGTTCGATATGAATTTATTGACAGGAAATGTATTTTCAGATATAGATGAGTATATTTATCATAAAGCGATTTTAGGTAATCTTTTAGGCGGATTTGGATTAGACCTAAACGGGGCGAGATTAATTATTTGGGTCTTCTGGTTAATAATTTACTTACTCGTGAACCATTATTCGTCTTCGAAGGAAAAAATATTTGCCAAAAATTTGATGATCTACTTGATTTTTTTAACCTGGGCGGCTATCACCTTGACGTTTCCAACTGCTGATTTTAATTTTGGATCGAGATTCTTATTAAAGCTTGTCTACCCTATTTTATTTTTTATTATCTTTCTTAATCATTGTGATTTTGAAAAGCTGCATGTTTTGTTAAAAAGTTTGTCTGTTGTCTGTTTTATTAATGTTCTATTTTCAATCATATTAATTGTTTATCGTGGGGATCTTTACAATATCGCAGGTACACATCTTGGTGCGAGAGGATTTAATCTTCATCCATTCCCTTATGGTTTTATGTTATGCAATTGTATTTCTTATAAGCTATTTATTGAGAAATATACTCATGGCGTATCAATCATGAAGGTGTATATAGGGGTAGCTCTTTTGACTATTGGGGTGATTCTCAGCCTCTCAAGAATAACATGGGTGCTGCTTCTCTTCATATTCTTAATTTATAGCAAAAAGAAAGTTTTGTTTCTATTAACTGTAATTGCATCTGTATTTATTATTGCTTTAACATTCAAGTTATTTAATCATAGTGAAATATTAGCATCGAGAATTGGCATTGACCTGATACAACTCATTCAGCACGGCGAAGTTGAGGCGATTGGTGAGGGGTATGGGACTGCCTCAGGCAGAACCGCAATGTGGCTATTTACCATAAATACTGTTTTGACAAAAAATCCATTCTTTGGATTAGGACTTGGAGGTACAGAGAAATATTACTTAACTACTTTAAATGAATTCACGCTCACCCATAATGAGTATGTTAGGATTTTTTCGGAAACAGGTCTCATTGGACTGTTCTTGTTTTTGTTTTTTTTCTATTCTTTCCTATCGTTTTTCCGTGCTACGACAAAGGATTTGAAGACGTACCCTGATATTTTAATTGTATATAAATATGTTGTTGCATGTCTCTGTATGCTCGTTTTGACTTTTTTAACCGACAATACTCTAAATAACTATTTTGTAATAGTACTTCCTTTTCTTTCTTTTGCAGTTTTCTTAAAATACTATAAAGATTTACAAAATGAATGCCTGTTGTTGAGACAGGATTACTCAATAAAATACGAATAAGTAACCGAAATCTATGCAATTAAATGTAGTGATTTTAACCAATTATGTCCCACCTTACCGAATACCGTTTTTTAAAGAGCTTGAAAAACGCTTTTACAATCTGTTTCTGCTAATTTCTACAAAGGAGATAAAGCATTGCAAGTCGGTCGTGTTTAAAAATTTAAAAATAGTTAATCAGCGTTCTGTAGTGATTAAGCGAAATATTAAACATGCCCATGGTTTTAGTGAGCTGATTGCTATTCACCTGCCCTACGATACACTCTCACAGCTTATCGAAATCAAACCAGAAGTAATCATTTCCGGTGAATTAGGTTTTCGAACTCTTAATGCATTGATTTACAAAAAAATAAGAAAAGATGTTGTATTAATATATTGGGCTACACTATCCCAGCATACAGAAAAGAGCCGCGGGTTCCTGCGTAATCTTTTTAGACGGTGGATATTGCCACAGGCAGATGCAATTGTAGTCAATGGGAGCAGTGGAGAGAGATATATTAGACAAATGGGCATTTCTAAGGATATGATATTTAGAGTACCATATACACATGGTTTGAATATTGAAATAGAACAGTTGCCTGTTTTAAACAGATTTATTAAAGACCGAATTTTGTATGTCGGCCAGCTAATCGAACGTAAAGGCCTGCAGCCTTTTATCAATACATTATGCCGTTGGGCTGAGTCAAATCCGGAAAAGCAAATTCGATTTGAGCTGGCAGGAGATGGCCCGCTGCGGCCAATCCTCGAAAAAATGAGCCTTCCTGGCAATTTAAAATTTAAATTCTGGGGCAACCTACCTTACGACCAGTTACCAAATCTTTATGCACGCGGCGGGATATTTGCCTTTCCCTCGTTAGCGGATGAATGGGGTGTTGTCATTAATGAGGCGATGGCTGCAGGTTTACCTGTGCTTGGTAGCCTCTATTGCCAAGCCGTAAATGAGATGGTGAAGGATGGTGTCAATGGCTGGACGTTCCGGCCTGATTATCCAGATGAGATATTCAGCGCCCTCGAGCGCGCTAACAACGCACTCGACGAAGAATTGTTAGAGATGAGTCGGCAAGCCAGAACAACTGCTATGGCTTTCAGCCCTGATAGCGCAGCGGATAAAATGCTCGCAGTGATTGATTGGTGTATCGCCAGAAAACATAAGACCGGGCAAATGTAATGCTCCCCAAAATTCAGACAGGTAAATAAGGTGATAACTGTTTGCCTTATTCTGTTCTAAGAGAGGAGCGAAAAAATGTTGGGAAAGAGGACTCGCTACAGTGCTGAGTTAAAGACAAGGTGGCGCTTGAAGCGCTTCGTGAACATAAGACATTATCAGAACTAGCGGTTGAGTTTGAGATTCATCCCAATCAAATCGTTGAGTGGAAAAAGCAGCTGCTTGAGCATTCAATTGATGTTTTTTCGGCCCACTCGGTCAAGGAAGCCAAAGAACGCGATAAATTGGAAGACCAATTGTACCAAGAAATCGGCCGCTTGAAGACCGAGTTGGACTGGTTAAAAAAAGGCATCAACTATAGTTTGACCCAGCGCCGTTGGATGATCGAGGCCGGTTACACAGAACTTAGTATTCAGCGACAGTGCGATCTGCTTGGCCTCCACCGGTCTGGATATTATTTCAGACCGCGTCCTGAGAGCGAAATGAATTTAGCGCTGATGCGGCTTCTGGATGAGCAATACACGCGCACCCCTTTATTACGGGGTACGACGGCTTCATCAGCACCTTTGTCCTTTGGGATACGATGTCAATATCAAACGCATCCGCAGATTGACCCGGCTCATGGGATTGGAAGCGATATATCCTAAGCCCAATATATCCAGACCCATGAAAGGGCATAAAATATACCCCTATCTGCTCAAGGGGCTGCCTATTGAGCGCGTCAATCAGGTTTGGAGCACCGATATCACCATCATTCCGATGCGGCAAGGGTTCATGTATCTGACCGCGATTATGGATTGGTTCAGCCGATTTATGCTGAGTTGGACCATCTCCAACAGCCTGGATGCCTCGTTTTGTGTAGAAGCGCTCGTCGCGGCCTTGGCAATGGCGTTGCCGGAGATCTTCAATTCCGATCAAGGCGGCCAGTTCACCAGTGAGTCATTTATCACAGTGCTCGAAAAAGCCAAAGTTGCTATCAGCATGGATGGACGAGGCAGGGCCATGGACAACGTTTTTGTTGAACGACTTTGGCGAACGGTCAAATACGAATACGTCTACTTGAATGCTCCTGCAACAGGCTCTGAGTTGTGGCAGGGACTAGATAGCTATTTCCATTTGCACAATTACCAAAGGCCTCATCAGGCACTTGGCTAGAAGACACCAGCTATGTTATACGTGGCTGTAAACAAACCATGACCGGGATTGGAAAATTTACCAAATTTAGGATGACTCTAGTCGCCCTACGGGCTCCTTCCGTTATCCTGATGAATTATTCATCACCTTAATTCACCCCATTTTCTGCCCTAACAATGGGATGCACCTCCAAAGGAGCATTAATCTTGATATTCGTTCAGATCCTCAATACCCTTCAGCAAATTCTGAACAACGATTCCGTCCACCCGGTCTTTGGTATGATCAGGCATTTAAAATGGCAAATAATACGAGCGCTTGATCTCTTCCCCTGTGCATTGCGCATTTCGGAATCCCACCTCATTGCTGATAGTAATACCGGTGTCGCAGCCTTGATCAATTGCCTGGGAATGTATGATTATAATAATATGAATCTGGTTAGAAGTGTACTGCTGGAGAGAGGAGGCGTCTTTTTGGATATAGGCGCAAACATAGGCTCCTATACGCTTGTTGCCTCGGAGGCGCCCCAGGCGAAAGTGATCAGCATTGAGCCTCATCCTCAGACTTTTGCCATTCTGAAGAAAAATATACTTTTGAACAAGCGGTCCAATATTATAGCACTTAATATTGCCCTTTCGGACTATGATGGCTCTCTTTTCATGACCAATGAAGCGGAGGCTGCCCTCAACCGGATTGTAAGCAATCCTGATGATGGCTCATTCGCTGTTCCTTGCCGGTCGGCTGACAGTTTATGCCGCGAATTATCTGTCAAACCCAACATCATCAAGATAGATGTAGAGGACTTCGAGTTAACGGTACTACACGGCTTGGTGCAAAATCTTTCGATGGCCGGAATCATTTTGATAGAAAATGGTACTAAGAAAGAAATACGCACTCTTCTGCATGCAATAGGTTTTGTAGGTCCACTCTATTTCCACTTTAATCACATGGCTTTTCTTAAAAAATCTCAAAAGAGGATAGAAGATCCTATCTATCTAAATCCACTTTTTATTCGACAGACTTCCAAATATTACTTTGAATACGAAGGAAAAATGGCTTTTGCGTATCCTTCTGGTACATAATTTTTACCAACTCCCTGGTGGGGAGGATCAGGTTTATGCTGCCGAGGCTTGCCTGCTGCAAGCACATGGCCACCGTATATCTCACTTTACGATGAACAGCGAAATAATAGGAAAAATGAACCCGATTGTCCTGGCAATAAAAACAATTTGGAACCATGATGCATACAAACGACTCAAGAACAGAATAAAATCGGATCGGCCAGAGATTGTACATTTTCACAACATATTTCCGCTCATCTCACCTTCCGCATACTATGCTTGCCGCGATGCCGGTGTGCCTATTATACAGTCTTTACATAATTTTCGTTTGTTTTGCCTAAATGCCCTCTTATTACGGGACGGTAAGATCTGCGAAGAGTGCCTAGGCAGGCTGCTTCCCTGGCCCGGAATTCTGTATTCATGTTATAAAAGTTCTCGGCGTGCAAGTGCCGTAACAGCATCTATGCTTTTATTTCATCGTTTGAGCAAAACCTACATTAATCTAATCGACTTATATATAGCACTGAGTTCAAGCTCCCAAAAAAAGTTCATTCAAGGAGGGTTACCTCAGGCAAATATTGTTATCAAACCCAATTTTGTTTCAGCTGATCCAGGTTTAAGTGCAGAGTTACGCGACTGTGTTCTTTTTGTCGGACGGTTTGATGCCGAAAAGGGCATTGATACATTGTTGCAGGCTTGGCGAGGATTCCCGGCTATTCCCTTGAAGGCAGTCGGAACTGGTCCTCTATTTCTGGATGCTCAAAAAAAAATTGAACAGGGCAGATATTCTCAAATTGAGTTAACGGGGTCTATAGCGCACGAAGAGGTTTTATCGCTACTTCAAACGGCCAGATTACTTGTCGTTCCTTCGCGTACACTCGAGAATTTTCCATTAGTGATTGCCGAAGCTTTCGCCTGTGGCGTCCCAGTCATCGCCTCCAGATTAGGGGCCATGGCCGAAATCGTCGAAGATGGAAAAACCGGCTTGCTGTTCACCCCCGGCGATGCCGAAGATCTGGCTGCGAAGGTCGAATGGGCCTGGAACCATCCGGCGGAAATGGCTGAAATGGGAAAGGCTGCACGGCGCGAATATGAAGAAAAATATACCGCGGAGCGCAACTATCAAATGCTGATGGAAATATATCAACAAGCAATCGATACTCATCGGCGGCGGCGATGAGAATTGAATCTCCCTGCTTCGCTTTCACGGTGATCAACCACCCTGGCGATTGGGGTGAAAGTGTTCAAAGCAAGGCAGAGATAACAGAATTTACTCTGCAAGATTGACTTGTACCAATCCGGGATTGAGTATGAAAAAAACATTTTGTTATGCAATCCTCTTTCTTTTAGTCACACTATCCGTTGCGAAAATACCAAATAGCGCGCCTACAGATCAAGGGCCGGACCTAGATCCCAACAGAGAGCTGCCGGGCTGGGGATTTGCACAACGTCGCAGCGTTGCCCTGAACCCGGAGAATCCGCTTGTTCTGGAATACCTCAGACAGAATCAGGATGCTGCCTCCCATGATCACTGGTTGTTGTCGTCCCAGGAGTATCGGCCAGGCGATAATCCCGCGGAGCTGCAAGGCAGCACTTTTAACAATGCCCTGGTGGCCATGGCGTTCATCTTAAAGGGCGAAAAAGAACGGGCGGAACGCATCCTCGATTTTTATGCTCATGCTGCTGATACGGCCAACATCGACATCACGCTACAGAATTATTATTACAAAGGGCAAGCGCGCGGATTTTACCAGTATATTCATGTCAGCGGTTCCAGAGAGGGCAAAGCGTATCATAGAATGGAGAAGAGCAGGCCGGATCGCTGGATGGGTGATATGGTTTGGCTGCTCTATGGCTATAAATACTACGAACAACGTTACCAATCGAATAAATATCAGAAAATATCAAAACTGCTGCTTGACCTGATCAAGAGCTATTATGAACCGGTTTCGGCAGAGAGCGGATATATTCAGAGCGGTTGGAGAAAGAACGACAGCTATATTCACGAAGCGACGGAAAAAGGCCATCCGGAGGGCAATATCGATTGCTATGCGCTCTTTATGCTTTTTGGCGAAACAGATCTTGCCAATAAAATCCTTAATTGGCTGAATGCAAGGCTTGCAGGTCAGGAGAATCTGCCTCTTGATCTATACAGTTGGAGGGTGCAGGCATTCGGAAGAGAATCGGCAAAGGCAAGCCGGCAGTTGTTGGATATTCCTGAGTATGATCTGCGCTATCGAAAAATTCTGACGGTGAAGGGTAATCAGGTGATGGGATTTTATCATGGCGCCGAAGACAAAGACAATTTTTGGATGGATGGCATCGGCCAAATGGCGGTGGCTTATTATACTGCCGGAGATATGGAGAGAGGCAACTTTTATGCAAATCAATATGATCGCCTGCTAATCGATGTAGAAATTAACGGTGTCAAAACCAAGGCCCTCCCCTACGTCCTGGATAATACGGACTCCAATTATACCTGGGTGGATACAACCCGGGGATTCATTTCCGCATGTGCTTGGTACATTTTTGCGAAAAACAGATTTAATCCCATGCGGCTGGAACAATACTAACCGGACGAATCGCCGTCAAGGTTATGTACTACTTTGACGATGAAATCATTTCCTATCAGTTGTCAGCTAAGTAGGGTTTCGATTCTGGCCGCCAGGGAGGGATTCAACGGCTTGGAATCCGCGGCAAACGCGCCGGCAGTCACCAGCAGGACCAACAACAGCACACATGACAGCACCACAGCTTTGGGGGAAAACATAGTCTTCTCCTTTCGGTTTATTTGATCAACGACAAAGGTCTGATTGTTTCAAATTGACTGCCGCTCAACCGGAGAAAATACACACCGCTGCTCAGCGGCAGAGAGGCGGCGTCGGCGGTATGCCAACGAATCTGATGCCGGCCGGCCGTCTGCCGGCCGCTGAACAGGGTGATTACTTTCTCACCCCTCACGTTGTAAATCTCCAGCGTTACATCCTGATCGCTCGGCAATTCGTAGGCGATAACGGTAGAGGCGTTAAACGGATTCGGCCAATTGCAGCTGAGCTCGAATCGATCAGCCGAGATTAGCTTATCCCGCACGCCGACCGTGTTGGTTACGGTAAACTGGGTTCGATAAACCAATGGGCCGCCTGAAACCGGCAGACTGATCACCAGATGGTACATGCCCACCGGCAGGTGATCGGTCGGATAAACGGCACGGAATATTTGGCTCGAGCTCCAAGGAACCAGCGTCACGTTGTCAACCGTCCATTGCATGTGGTCGTTCTCTATGCGAACGCTCGGGAGGTCGGTGGGCCATTCCACATGGGCTTGAATACTAATCCGCAGGGAATCGCCCTGGTTGACCGTCTGGCTGCTGGTGTCGAAAACAGCTTGAACCCACTCTGTCGCCGGCCTGTTCCAGAGATAAAAAGTCGGCATGGGATTGTGCGCCGGCAGGTCTGCGCTAAAGCTCGAACTCCAGGCCACGGGCTGGGGCGGCGCGGTTGATGTCAGCTGTTCTCTCCATCTCTCATCGCTCAGGCGATCCGTCATGGGCTGGGTGAATTCGTAATAGGAATAACCGGCGCCCCTGGTCAGAACCGGCACGCCCTCGATGTTGCAGATCACATAGACGGCAAAAGGATAACCCACACCCTCCTCTAATACAGTGCCGGACTCGACGTCGGTGTGCACGTCGGCGACCACCGGCATGGGCTCCAGCCCCGACTGCTTCGCATCATAGTACGGGCCGGCCGTGCCGCCCCGGTTAAAAGTGACAATACGGTACAGCACTTTGCCGAACTCGAAAATTAAACTATACTCCTGGCCGCTCAGCGGTTGGGAACTCAATTCCTTCTCCGCAACGGTCTTAAACTTTAGCGCGGTTTCAGTGAACAGGTTCAAAGTCTCGCTGAATTCTTCGAATAGGAGATTACGCGACATCAGCCCCTTGGTCAAAAAATCAGCCAGGCTGGCGATACGGCCGAAGAAATGGGGATTGGGTTCCACATACCCCTGCACCAGCAATGCGGTCGGGTCCATTCCGGTTTTGCTGCCGCTCTGCTTGGCGTAAAGTATGGTGTCATGGCGCAGCTCTGCCCATGAAGCCAACGCAGCGTATAAATCTTTATCCACCCAGGCCGCTGTCTGCATGAAATGGGGATAGCCCTCACCTTTCACCCACAGCAGCGGCATTAGAGTGTACAACCAGTTCCAGTAGAGGTTCTGCGCCCATGCGCCGGCCGGGTAGGCGGCGAACTCGGTTTTCAGCGAATCGATGGCTTTAAGATAATGGGCATCCCGGCGGTCTTTATCCGGAAGCAGCTCAAAAGCCCGCTCGCTGCCCAGCACCTGCATCACATCCAGACCGGTGGGCATGGTGCGCGTCGCTACGTATGGATACACCACATGGTCCAGCACATAGGAATCCGGAATGAAGCGTTGGCCCATAAACCGGAATCCCTTTGCCGGCTGACCGGGATACTGGATGGCGGCCGCGGGTAAGGCCTCTGTCTTTTGGAGAAACCCGGTCAACAGCGCTTCATCGAGAAAAAGGGCTGCGCTTTTGGCCGCAAAATCCTCACCGTAGACTTGCTCGATCAAAGGCAAATAGGTGAGAAGATTGATATCGTCGCTTTTGCCGACAAAGAACACCGTGGGCTGATAGATCTCATCCCAGGCTGTCAGGGCCGGTTGCCCGTCGATCTGCAGCCGTTGAAACGCCTGCAGCAGCAGCAGAGCGCTGCGGGTGGCTTCGCGGCTGAAGGGATCCTGCACACCTTCGCAGGAAAAGGTCATGCGGCCCAGCCAAATCATGGAACGGAAATACCGGCTCAGAGCGGATGAGCGTGTGTAATGGCCGCGGACGATATACTGGGTGTAATCCTCTTCATAGTGAAACAACGGCGATTGGACGTAGAGAGAGGCGTCCTCGATCAGAGCCAGCTCTTCGAGATAGACGCCGCCGTTGATCGGTTCCACATAGCTGCTGTCCAGCAGCCGTTTGGCCACGATGAGATAATTCAGATTGACGTTCAGCGCCGCACGGATCGTGCTCTCCTCGGATTCCTGATGCTGGTTGATGGTCTCCTGCAACAGGCCGTCCAGCAGTCGATTAAGCCGGCCGATGAAACGCTTTTCCTCACAGGTTTTCAATATAGTATCAAAGCAGAGGTGAAAGGCATGCAGCATGGCGTCGCTGGTGATGAAATTGGGGACGCCCTGTTCGCGATTTTCACAATAGAGATCAAACATCTCATTACAGCCGGTGGTGCTGCTTAGCTGGCGCGGACGGGTCACCGGCGTGACGAAAAAATGGTTTTTTTTCAGCAAGGCGAGCGCCTCTTCCGACAGGTCAAACCGTTGCAGATTGCTCAGCTTTTCCAGATTCGCACCCGGATCGCACGCTGGAGCATCGGGTTGAACGGTCACCAGCTGCGGCTGATACACACCGAATTCCGTGACCACCGGTGCCTCGATCTCCGCCAAACGGCGCTGACCAAAGGTTACGGTCGACAGCAGGACGAAGAAGGAAAAAATCACCAACCGACTTTTCATCGTTCGCCTCCGTGAAACAGTCTTAAGAATCAAAAGCTCTGCGATAACGAGCGAACCGCCGTCAAGAAGAATGATTCGGTTCGAACTTTCGGTTCCATGATTTTGCCGACGAACATTATGAAATCCGTCGCATGATCGCAGATCATCAGCCCATAGGGCCGATCGAGGCGCAGCAAAAATTGCGTAGGTCCGGAACCCGCTACGGTGCGGTACATCGGTAAACTAACTCATCATCCCGCGTGTTGGCTTGATTGGCTGATAGGTACTTTGGTTTTACTGGGTGGCTAAGAAAGTGAGGAAATCATCCTTTGTCAAGCGTCGGATACCCAGCCTTTTCCCCCATTGTCAGAGTGCCGAGCCATATTCTGTCCCCTCATTGCAGTTTACCTATCAGGAAATTAGCCAATCAGAATCTGAAAATCAAACAAAATCATAAAAAAGTCTGCAATCAGGCGATATCGCTGCGGGATCAATCTGAGTAGAATTCAAGAGCAGCTGCTGCGGGAATCTCAGCCGATTTGCGGCTGGGATCTATTTCCTCCGTGTCGACACCAATGGAAAACCCTGTTTTGCCAGGATCGTCAAAAACTTACAGCACGGAATGACGTGCCTCTGGCCCCATGAGATTCTTCACACGCCGCACTTGATGAATCCGGCTCGAAAGCAAAAAGGGATGGGAAAGAACGACTGTTCTTTGCCATCCCATTTGCGGCAATGCGTCGGGACTCCTCACCACTCTGGTTTTCTTTTACACTCGCGCAACTCCTCTGTTTGGGACCATTCTTCCACCTATTTGAGCAGCAGCATGCGCTGTGTTTGACTGAAGGCCCCGGCTTTGAAAATACAGAAATACAAGCCCGACGGCGCTCGGTCTGCTTGCCAAACGATTTTGTGCGCGCCGGCTCCCATTCTACCGTCCAGCAGATCCGCCACCCGCTGCCCCAAAAGATTATAGATAGAAAGCGTCACTCGTTCTTCATGCGGCAAGGTGAACGTGATGGTTGTTCGGGCGTTGAACGGATTGGGATAATTGGGCAGCAGGGCGCATATATCGGGCTGTCGGGCTTCCTGATGACTGACCGAGGTGAGCAGATTATTCTTGAATTGCATGACGCCGCGATATTTGTCAAGAACAAATACCTGGCCCTTGTAGGTGGTCACGTCGATCAGGTCGATGTCGCTGAGGTAATAGCGGGCGGCTAAAACGGGTGAGGCTGGGACGCTGAAATCGAGCAGGTTCAGTCCATACCAGCCGCCGGCTACATAGAGATAGCGGTCGTCCGCACACAAGGCCGTGCCATAGATCATGTTGTTGTACACGCCGACGGCCGCAGGAGCGGCCGGATTGCTGATGTTCACCGCCCGGATCTTTTTGCTGCCATAACGGCTGCCGAGATAAATATAATTTTGCGACAGCGACATGTCGTCGATGTTTACGTCGTCGCTGAACGTGCCGACCTCCCGCGGGGTCGCCGGATTGGTGATATCCAGCACGCGCAGATATTTGCCGTCATTGACAAAGGCGTGGTTGTCTTTGAGCAGGATTCTGGAGATATTGGCGGCTGAGCCGACCGCCAGAGAACCCAGCAGCGCCGCCTGAGGCCTGCTGATATCATAGATCCTGAATTCCTTGTTCGTCCCGTTATAATTGGATGAACGGATGTAAGCGCAGGATCCGGAGATGGTGAAACCGTGGATCTGAAAATCCCCGAGGGACCAGGTGCTGAGGATGTTCAGGTTGTCAGAGTGCAGATCGATTTTGTGCAGGTGGCCATAGGAGGTTTCCGCTACGTACCCATCGGTTCCCACGATCTGCAGACCGGTCAGCGTATTGGTGTTGAACTCTTTAAAGATCCTGGCGCCCTGGGCGATCAGGGCGCCGCTTGTCCATCCAAACCGGTGCAGCGTCGCTTGGCTGTCAATCAGGTAGAGGTATTGGCCGTCGGCCTCGATATCGTCATTGGCCGCTGTGCAGCACACGTCGCCCAACGGTGCCGGCACGGCGCTGTTGCTGACATCCGTGATATAGACCTCTTTGTTCAATGTCGGTCTGATAAAGTAAGGCGGGTAGTAGAGCGAGCCAAGGTAATTGTCCACCCGCTGCAGTTCGCTGATTTTCCGCCAATGGTGCATATCCGTGACATCATAGGTGATAAAATAACCGCCTGGACAATAGGCTCTGTTTCCGGAAAAAACGGGCGTGGCAAAGAAGGGTTGATGAAAGGCAGAGACGCGTTTGGGCTGCAAAGGTTGTTGCAGATCAAAGAGGATCACGCTGTCCTGCGAAGTGTTGGCGATGCCGTAACGGTCATGAACGCTGAAATGGAGGGCGGTCTGTCCGGGGATCAGCACGCTGCTCTTCTTTGGCGCCGTGCTGTCGGCAATATCCAGACAATAGAGTTCGCCCTCCATCCTTGAGATGTTGGGCTGAGAGATGCAATACATCGCATTGCCTTTTGCGCCATAGACCCGGACCGGCGTCTCTGTTTTGATAAAGGCCAGCCTTTTCGGTTTCCGCGGATCAGCCAGGCTGAAGAGATCGAATCCCTTGGTCTTGCCGTCGCTGGGATAGGTGATCAGCGAGTCGCCTTGCTTGATAAGATAATTCTTTCCGCCTGAAAGAGCGATCTTGCTCTCCTCAACCGGATGGTGGATGTCGCCGAGATACGTAGTGAGCAGGAAGGGATGGTTCCAAGAGTCCTGACTGGTATGATAGACATAGGGGTCGGAAAAAGTGTACTCGTCCAGGTAGACCTCGACTGAATCGATCAATTGAGGATGGAGCACGTCCTGGACATCGTAAAAGCGCAGTTTCCCGTTGCCAAACTGAGGGAAGGCCATGTATCCGTCGACCATAAAGGGTGTTTTCAGGACTTTGTCCGCAATCCATTTGCCGTATTCCATCGGTTTGCCGGGATCGCTGACGTTGAAGGTTCTGAAGCCATAGTCGCTGACGGCAGCGTAGAGCACGCCGGATTGAACTGCGGCGCCAACCGTACCCGGTTGGTAGCAGCTGGAGATTTTTCTCAGGGTCGCGCTCTTGAGATCATGCAGATCGACGCCGGAAGAGCTGGTGTTGACCAGATAAGCGATGTTGTTCTGGAAAACGGCATCAACCACGCTGCCGTTCAGAGTGACCATCTCTTTGGGATTTTGGATGTCGCTGAAATTCGTCACCCTCACGTCATTGGGTCCGCAGACAAATACCGTGCGGCCGGATGCAGCCACATGATAGACGGTATAGCCGCCGGCATAACTTTGTACTTTTGCGGGTGACGCCGGATTTTGAACATCCACCACACAGAGGCCGGCTGTGTTGCAGGCGAGAAAAGCGTAGCGGCCGTCCAGAGCCACGTCGTCGACCCAGCTCTCGGGTTTGTAATCTAAAACCGTTTTAGGCGTCTGAGGCTGGCTGACATCCACAATGCGCAAACCGGCGCCGCCGGTTGCGATGTAAGCATAGTGGTCCTGCACAACAGCCTTGACCGCATACACATCCTGAACCGATGCGATGTGTTTCGGTTTGTTGGGATTGGAGATATCCAGGATCAACAGGCCCGCCTCAGTGGCCGCCACATAGGCGTACTGCCCGGCGATGGCGATGGCGCGGATGTACCCCGAGGACGTGAATTGGGCGAGTTTGGTAAAGGTCCGAGTGTGATAGACTGAGAGGAAACCGCCGTGACCGATAAAGACCGCGCTGTCCTTGACGCTGATGGCTGTGGCAGGTCCACTGGGCCACTGGCCTGTGCGTTCCAGGTCAACCGCCTGCACGGGTAATGCGGCACAGAATACAACAGCCGATAAACAGAGTAAACACAGAAACCCTTTTGCATTCATAATTGCCCCTCTTCCGTTTTCGGGATGCTCCTCCGGCAAAAGAGCAGCATCAACGTATGCACTGCGAATGTCTCAGGCTCTCGTGTTGCATGTGGCTTTTTTAACTTTAAGTTGAATGATTATCCATCGGATTGTCAATTGGTACTCTGATTTTGTTGGGGGGCAAAGAGAGCAAGGGGCGAGGAAATCATTCTTTGTCAAGCGCGGGTCCCCAACCATTTCCCCGTTTTCAGAGCACCGAGCCTATCCTGCCCCCTCAATGCTAATTGCCTGCCCGAAAATTAGCCGATCAGAATCTGGAAACCAAACAACATCACAAAAAAGGCTGCATTAGGCGATACCATCTCATCACGTCTACCTCGTACACCTTCCTGATCATTGCCGCCCAACTCGTACACCGCTTCTTAATGAACGCGCCATCGCCCGAATCTTTTCGATTACGCATAGCCTCAGTAGATTAAATCCATAATCTTGTGAATGAAAAGCTTGTAAAGAGTCATGCAGACATCCCTTTGTCATCAACCCTTGATTGAAAGGAAAGGACGTTCACATGACTCAAAAGAAAACTTTAAGCATTTACTGTCACACAGGATTTTGGACTTGATTTATTTGATCAAAACCATTTTTTTGCATTCCCGAAAGCAGATATTTAAATTTTCAACTTTTAATACCATAAAATAGATGCCTGAAGCGTGCGATCGAGAATCGATCGTTCTGTGATAGCTGCCGGCATTCTGTACCGTATTAATTATTTCTTCGACCAGCTCACCCCGTGTGTTATAAATCGAAAGATTAACCTTGCCTTTTTCGGGCAATGAATAAGTGACTATACTTTGTGCATTGAATGGATTGGGATAATTTTGCTCCAGCCGGAAAGTCTCCGGCTTCCCATGATCTTTGGCGACGCCAGTATATTTGGAAATAAAATGCGGGACTATTTCACCGTCCTGAGACAATTTCAGATACAAAGGATTTTGCGAAATCAGACTGTCTGGAAGATTCCCTGTCCAGTGACTGAAAAAATGAACGGAATCAGGGAGGGCAATCGTATAGGTGCAGTGATCCTTGTCAAACTGCCATTTGCCAGGCGGAGGATTGGTTGTACCGCCCTTCATCTCCAGGACATTCAAATAGACCTGATTGACCGCATGGCTGGTTTCGAATGTCCAGATCGGACTTGCAGAGATTGCTCCGGCTAGATCCCTGGCCTTGATTTGCCAGAAGTATTTTGCGCCACCTGCGAGAGATAGATATTCTCTATGGTACAGGCTTGTATTTAAATTGCTGGCATAGAGCGGCGGTGGGTCGATGTTACCAAGATACAAATCATAAACTATGACATCTCCCGGATCAGGATCAATGCAATCCCAATTGAACAGAAACCATTCGTTGTTTTGAAAACTTCTATCCAGCGGATAGGGATTTTCAGGATTGCTGGGCGGATGGTTCTCTGCCAGCAGAGTTTGAACCATGCACTCATTCGAATAGGCCGATTCGCCATAGCTGTTGAACGCTTTTATCCTGAAGGAATAGGTTGTATTCTGTTTGAGCCCGGAAAGCGGGAAAAAGTCGATATTTCCAGCCAATTTCCCATATACTTGGTAACCCGTTGCATCCTCTGCCTTGACTTCAAGAACAAAGCCCCTTTCATTTGAGGCATGATCGGTCCAACTGAGATTGATGCGCTGGTCCGCCACCACCTCAGCTTGCAAATTAGAGGGCGTTGCAGGTGCAACCGGCTCGATATTGGCTTTAAAACCAAGCAGCCGGTCGCTGAATTTGTATTCTGCAACCCACAGATATTCACCATCAAAACAGAGGTATTTCGGCGAGGATAATCTCGACCGCGTCGTGGCAGGCAACCGGCCCTCAAAGTCCTTCTGTCCCAACACAACATCATAGGGCTGATCAGTTGCCGTGGGGAATTCATTGAAAATGCAGATACGATGTCCATCCGTATCACAAACAAAAAGCCGGTCGTCATAAAGATAGATGCCCAATGCCATATTGATGGGATTGGTGGGAGTGCCGGACAGCAGAAAATCATAAGGCTGGTCATTGGACGTGGGCAGTGAATTCCAAATGGCCACCCCACGGTCGCTTCCGGCCACCAAACGCTTTCCATCCGTTGATATGGCAAAGGGGTGGAAATTTAAATTAAGGACCACATCTGGATCTTGGGACTGTCCATCCACCGGCAGTTTATTCCAGATGGCGATCCTTTGGCTGTTGACTTCGTTAACGAATAACTTGTCATGATGCACGGCAACGCCCCACTCTCCACCGTCATGAACAAAGGACCCGCAGCGGCCGCCTGGGCAGAGGATTTGATCATACCATACGTGATCGCTGGTAGGAATTTGATTCCAGAGCAAGATGCCTTTTACAACATCTGGTAGAAAAAAACGAATGCCATCACTCCAGGATTGTCCCAGTTGCGTCATCGGTGCGTCTTCGCCCGGTGGTATACGCTCCGGGATATCATTCCATTCATACATGGAGATGATGTTATCTGCAGGTACGCCGTCCTGTTCGGGCATATCCTGATAGATGAGGACCCTGGAAAAAAGATCGCCGCCGAGCAACAGTTTGCTGCCGGTGCTGAACATGGTAGAAGGGGCGGTGCCCACACCCTGCCGGCCATAAAGATTGTTCGAATTGAGATCTTTTTGACCGACCACCGCAATGGGTTGCGGTGCGGGATCATCGGGTGATATGCTGGTGGGCAGTTGGTCATAAACCAGAATACGGTTGTTCGGTTCATTGGCGACGAACAGATACTTTCCATTATAGCAAATCCCCTGGCTCAAGGTCCACGGCAATTTTGCATCGGGAGGTTGATTGTTCACGGTCGGGAATGACTTCCAAAGATAGGTTTCGCCGCCGGCACTGAAGAGCATGTCCCCATACAACCACATACCGCCGTGCGCGGGTTGAATCGTTGACCAACCTGGATCTTCGGAGTAAAAATCTTTCTGACCCAAAACCAGGTCGGCGTCTTGACCATTCTCGACCGGTGGAGTATTCCAGACTAGAAGACGATGCAGCAGATAATCCATCACCACCACCCGCATACCATCGGAGGCGACGGCGCGCGGGGACTCAAAGTTCCAGGATAGTGGCTGCCGTGGTGCATAGCTGAAAAAATCTTTTTGACCGAGAATCATATCGGCTGGCTGGTTATTGGTATGCGGCAAGCCCTCCCATACCAGAACGCCCCGTCTTGCGCAAGCGACATATAGCCTATTACCATCGAAGCAAACATCCCAAGGCTCGAAGATAAAGGTTGGGCCCAGGATTGGGTTGACTGTATAGAAATCATCCTGTCCCAGAACAATGTCGGCGGGCTGGCCATTCAGGGTGGGGATGCTGTTCCAGATGAGCACGCGATGGTTGTAGGTATCTGCTACAAAAAGATGTTGGCCGTCTGAGTAAACACTGTAGGGCCAATTCAGACTGGAAGGTCCCAGGCCGGCATCGTGGCTGCCAAAGTCGGGTTGACCCAGGACGACGTCTGCTGGCTGATTGTTTGTAGTAGGGATAGAGTTCCAAATCAGCACGCGGTTGTTGCGAATGTCCGCTACATACAGGTGGGTGCTGTCGCACGCTATTCTGCCTGGCATATGCAAAGCCGAGGCATTGCTGACCGGACTGTAGGGCAGGATAATATCCGCCTCTTGACCAGTTACAAACAAATTTTGTGCTTGGATAGACTGCAGGTAAATGAGGATAATAGCGAGAAAATATCGCTTAAGCATACAGCCTCCGAGGGATTGCTGAATTCGGTTTCCATTGATCGCCTGGCGAGGTAGTGTCCGGAAACTGATTAACCGATAGACTGATAGGAAATTTGATTTTGCTGGGGGCAAAAAATCGAGGGAAATACCCAGCCATTTACTGATAACTGAATTGACAGGAAACTGATAGGAAATTTACTGAAAGGAAATTTGGATTACTGATAGACTAATAGGAACTGACTGATAGGAAATTGGATCTTGCTGGGATCAATAAAATCGAGGGTAAAACCCAGCCATTTCCCCGTTTTCAGAGCGCCGAGCCATATTCGGCCCCCTCACCGCTTCTTAATTGCCGGTAAATTAACTAATCAGTTTCTGAAAATCAAACAAATTTTCTAAAAAGTATGTAAATTGACGATATCACTGCGGAATCAACTTGCGCAGAGATTTAGGAAGGACTTTTTATATGCAGACGCGCTCAAAATAGCCGTAATCATTACTCGGCTCACCCTCTGCAACTCTAATGCTACGGGCTGCGGCCGGTGGAGATGTCACCCGCGATGGTTATATCACCACACGCGATCATGTCCAATGGCATAATACGCTCAGCAGTGGTGCTACCGGCTATCTTTCTGCTGATTTCACTGGCGACGGCCTGATTGACGAAAACGGCCTATCGTTATGGCGCGCAAATGCAGTAACCGGCCGAACAACCTGGTGACTCCTTCGATGAACCGCCACAGCTTCAACGGCACTTTTCTCCTTCGGACCAATCCTGGTTGTTGAAACGTGGATCGGTATTGGGGGTATAGTTGGGACTATCGCTGAAGATAACATCACCGCTCTTGTTGAACCAGACGTGATCGTGGCTGTTGCCCACTTCATAGTAATCACCGGTATTGGGATTTTGGTACACCTCAGTACCGCGGATATATTCTGAAAATCCGTCACGCTCAACGCTGTGGCTGCGAAGCGCTTCGTTGTTTTTTGCCAGGATGCTGCTGATTTCAGCCTGGGCATCGCGCGCCTGCTGCCAGATCCGATAGCGGTAATTCTGCGATTTGACATACCAGGCCGGGTTCAAACGGATGCTTTTAAGGATAGTCACCAGGAGCGGCGCCGCCTTTTCAAATTGGCCGCGCTCAGCATATATGGAGAAAAAGGTCGTCAATCCCCAATTGATGTTCATACTCATGCCATCGGTGCTGGAGATGACCCGAGTCAGGAGCAAACCGCCGGACATATCGATTGGTTTGCCTTTTTCGCTGTATCTGCCTTTGAATTGCACCGCATCATACTCCCAGCGCCCGCCGCTTTGAATGACGGCCTGTCCATGTGGCGAACTCTCACCATTTCTCCTCGCCATGTTCATGGCTTCAACATCCGGCTTGATTTCGGTCAATTCCAGGTCAGGCAACTGCTGCTGCAATTGGGGTAGAAACATCTGCTGAAGAAAATCCGCGGCAGGCATGGGTGGCATTACGCGCATACCATTGTAGGTGCCATCAAAAGCGGGGTTGTTCATCATCATTTGCCAGACGGGGCCGGTACCATAGGCAAAGCTGGCTTCTCCCCTGATCACGGCGCAACCTTGCGTTTCCGTGGCGTTATCGACTTGTATCACTTCTGTCTTGCTCAAATGCGGAGGTGGAGAATAGGTTACGGAGCCTTTTATTTTCCAGCCCTCTGGGACCAGGACAAAATAGGCCGTTTCATTAAAATTGGCATCGGTGATACCCTTGCGTCGCAAAACAGAAGGCGCCGCGCCGTAAACCGCCGGAATGACCAGGGCGAACACAAAGGGCAGCAATAACACAGCCATCAGAAAAAAAGGCTTTTCGCCGTTCATTCAATCCTCCTATCTAACGTATGAGTACCATCCTGCGTATTTGCACAAGATTATTCGCCTGAAAACGGCAGTATTAGTGGCATGAGGCGCATCCATAGCGTCCCAATGTACTTGATGATTCCCTTCAGCCGGGGGAACATCCACTTTGGCAATAATGCATTGTCCCAATACATCATGAATCGTAAGCCGCACATGACCCTGTTGGGCAGCTGATAAGCGATGGTCGTTACCGGATTGAAAGGATTGGGATAATTCTGTGCCAGTTGAAAGGTGTGTATTGGCCCATTGGCTGCTGCGATAGCAGAAATGACTTCGGCAGTGGACTGCCCAATCTAGATATCTGAAAGAAAAATTTTAAGACCACGTTATGAGGTCCGGGCAGCAAATGAAAAAAGCTCGATCGGTGAAGAATCATAAGCCGCTTCAGCCCTGAAGCTGCGCAGGGGTATTCGCAGGTTGTGCCACACGCCATCGAAATAATTCAAGGACCGATACTGATACTGATAGACTGATAGGAACTGATAGGAAATTTGATTTACTGATAGGAGATTAACTGATAGGAAAACTGATAACTGATAGGAACTGATAAATGATAGGAAATTTGATTTTGCTGGGATCAATAAAATCGAGGGTAAAACCCAGCCCTTTCCCCGTTTTCAGAGCGCCGAGCCATATCCGGCCCCCTCACCGCTTCTTAATTGCCGGTAAATTAACTAATCCGTTTCTTAAAATCAAACAAATTTTCTCCTTAGTTCGACAGTTGTAGGGTAAAAGAGATAGGGTTTAGGCCCTATTAAAAGATGGTAGAGACGTACTTTTCCAGATGAAGTCGTGTCACTACTGATCTGGATCTATTGTATGTCTCCATCGAGGCCGGCTCCTTGATGGCAAGCTGTTTGAGGATGAGTTTCTGCTGAAGGGTCAGTTCGGTCAATTGCAATACGGTCTTCTGATCGACAGCGAATTCCCCCATCTGCAATCGACTCATCTCCTGCCGGATTGAGGTCCAGGCGACTCCGATTTTCAGCTCGCTATTCGGGCCAGGACCAGCGCCAGGAAGCAGATGAAGATATGGCAGCGGATGTACTCGTGTTTGCTGTGGAAGCTGGGCCGTAATTCCAGAGTCGTCTTCAGAGCCCGAAATGCCTGCTCCACATTGTTGATTTGTTTGTACCCCAGGACGATATCTTCCAGTGACAAGGTATCGTCACTGCTTTCGATCGGGAGTTTGCCATCATCACGGCTCTCATCGGCCACCTTGCTTTTCGTCTGTAAATTCCTCCTGTGTTGAGTTTCATCTATTGGAGTGAAAAACACAAGTGAATTTACAGTCTCTTATGCCAGCGCCCAAAAATTAAACCGCTTACCCACGGAAAGCCTATGGCTTCCAGTGGGTAAAGCGGCAAAACAGATTTATATAATATTCTGGACATTACCAAATCGACCTGGCACTTCAATCGAAAATCGACAGTCGAACAATCCGGATATACCCAGGGGATGACGCCAAAATCGACCTGCCTGACTTAAACATGCTTAGAGTGGACGGTTGTAAAGTGCCTATTTCTGGCCGGTTTTGAGTGCTCGCTGACATGATCAAAGGCAAGGCGCCGCCGCTCTTCAGAACAGCTCAGAAACTTGCTGTCGCTCATTCCAGGATGATTTGCACGTAACTTTGTTCATCACAGGAGAAGCTGGTCAGTTCCCACCAATATCCCCATTGTCCCTCCAGGCGATTTTCGACCGCAGCCAGGGCTGCACAAGCTTGCTGGCCTTTGAGGTCAAAGACCAGCGCTGTGGAGCTGTAGTAGGGCACCTCCCCGGCGATGGCCAGGTCAGGTTTGCTGATGATCGCCCAATTCTGGATCTCGCTGCTCCCACGGCTGATCTCTCGCAGCTCGAAATAAACCAGCTTTCGGGGTGAGCTGTCATGATCCAGGCGGATAGTCAGGTGTCCTTCCCGCGCAGGATCTGTTGTTGTGATATTCCAGCTGGCCTGGAAGGTATCGTCTGTAAAAGTCCCATCATGCCACCGGTCATCCGCATAGAGGATCCCCAAACCTGAAGTTGTAGTGCCATCATACCAGGCAGTGGTACCCTGGGTTCTCGTCTTGATGCGGGCTGTGGTAAAGACCGGCCTGGTCAACCGGACATCGAGTGTGATGCTGTTGGAGCGGGTATAGGGCTCTTCGAAGTTGCTGCTGATCACCACCGCGAGTATATCATACCCCGCCTGGGTCAACTCCCGGATCCTGGCCACATTCACTGTATCGCCCTGGGTCCAATACTCCAGCTTCCCGCCGTTGATCCCGAACAGCATCAGGTTGGCGTTTCCCTTGCGCGAGGCGCTGGTGGAGAGGGCAAACTCCATCTCTGTACCGGCCGGAACCTCGGCATACTCCAGATCGATCCGGTAGAGCCGGGCGGAGAGATCGTAATAGTTATCGGTGTAAGAGACCTTGGTATCGCTGGCGGAGCGGAATTGAAAGGTCTGGGCGACGCCGGTTAGAAAGGTCTGGTTTGGCACGGCATAGAACTCCCCGGCAAGATAACGCCGGATAAAATCGGGCCACCATACCCGCGGCGGATCGGCCATGCTGCCGGCGAGGGCTTCTGCGGGATGCATCCCTGCGGCAATGCCGTCATAGATTCGGTTGATCGCGCTTTCGCGGTAATGAGTGACCAGATATTTAATCAGCGGGGCCAGGGTGTAGCCATGGATTCGCATGTTCCTTCCCGGCTGCAGGCCGCCCGCCATCAAACCGTCGAAGATCTGCAATTCGCTGCCGCGGAGACCGGTCGGGATAAAATTCGCTTCTTCCGGCGGCAGCCATTCCTCGAACCATGAGCCAATGGCCGCGTGCAGCCAGACATGCTCTTTGCTCATGTATTTTTCCGGATTCATGGTTCCCTTGTGATAAAAGGCCGGCACCCGGTAAAAAAACTCCCGGGCGGTCTGCCGGCAGATGGCGGCACGGTCCTGCCAGGCCATCTTGTCGTAATTGAGTTGCAGGAGTTGGTACCGCCGTAAAGTGTTGACATCAACGGCAAAATTCATAAGCGCGTAGAGGGGCGCAGAAGGGGAAAGTGCCTTGAACTCGACGACTTCCATCTCATATAATCCCTCGGGCTCAAGATAGGGCAATCCCATGCTGCGCACCTTTTCGGCACTTAAATAGGGGACCATGAGGATGGACGAGGTCAGACTTTCCAGCATGATTTTGGGACATTTCATGACGGCGACATGGCCATAATAGCGGATATCATATTCGGAAATGCCAAAGAGGAGGTCGAAAAGGTCGTCCTGCTGAGAAGCGCTCCCCGGCATCGGTGAGCGGCTACGGGCGAGTCCGCGACTGCGCGGCGGGATGGTGCAGACCATCATTCCAGATGAATCACGCGCAGGAAAGAAGGAATAGGAGAGCAGAGTGGAATCGCCTTCGGGAGAATCCATGGGTGTCGCCAGGACCACGAAACTGGAATCCTTGAGATTACCCTGGTATCGCATTGAAAGGGTCAGCCCTTTGGCGAAGGTCTGCGGCAGTCCGGTGAGTTGAAAAACGCGGGTTCGAACGAAGGATCCGAAAGCGGGGGGGCTGGTTTGTACCTGGAGTGACAGCTCAATCGGGCTGGAGAAAGCCCCGGCTGGGATGGTGATTTTTAATTGATCGGTCTCCAACTTGCCGCCTGCCGGGCCGACAGTCGACTGGATCAAATCTTCATCCTTGGGCTTCGGCTTGGCCGGATTCTTATCGCCGCATGCGACGATCAGGGCGGTGCTCCATAGCAATACCGCCAGGATTCTCCGGTTTTTCATGGTGGCCACCCTCCATCGGAATGAAATAATAAAAATCTCATCCTTTTCTAGGCTATCCTTTAACTCATGGATGCGGTATCGCAATGTGCAATACCGTCTTTTCGCCCGTCAGGACATTTTCGACGTCATACTCCAGTGGGCCGGTGAAGCTTTTTGCGATGGTCACCTGAGCGATGGTGTGCGCCGGCAGGGTCAGAACGGCCGGCGTGCCCGGGAGGCCGTTGACGAGTTTCCAGGAGATGTCCGAGTGGTTGGTCATCTCCAGGTAGAGATTCTTGCTGTCCTGATGATGCGGCCTGGCAAGAGTGACGCTTTTCATAAAAAAGGCCAACGCCAGATTGTCGCGGCCGGCCAGGTTCTCCCCGTACCAGACCAGGGTTTCGCCCTCGAAAAGGGCCTCGCGCAGGGCTCCAAGCGTTCGCTCCCTGGCGAAGACCAGAGTCATGGGACGGTGATCCCCCGGGGCTTTAAAATATTCCTCACTGATGTACCCGTGCATATCGCTGTTGCCTATCACGGCCAGCTTGTACTGTTTGCAGAATTCCAGCACCATGGGATAGAACTCGTCGTAATTATAAAATTCGATGCCGTGCAGCCATCCTTTATCAAAAAGCTGCTTATGAATTTCATAAAGCTTGGGCAATCCGTCAGGCTCCTGGGATTTCCAGCCGGGATGGTTGTAGAGGATGAAGGCGCCCTGTTTCACCGCCGCCTCGATGACGGCGAGAAAATCGGGCTGGTCCAGCACAGAAGCGTTTGTGATGAAGAGAGCGTTCAGGTGGCCTGGCGGCATTTGGCGGGTGATCTCGGCGCCGCGGATGAACAGGATGTTTTTCTCGCGGGCGCTTTCCTCGGCGAGCCTCCAGGCGGCGTTGTGGTCCTTCGGGATATAATCCTTGTGCGGCTGATATTCCAGATGGTCGGTGATGGAGATGGCATCCAGGCCATCGCGCCAGGCCTCGTCCACGCGTACGCGGGGCCAAACATCTCCGTCGGAGAAAACGGTGTGCAGATGAAAATCGCATTTCAGTGTCACCCGTCCGTCAAGGTCGGGCAGGTGATAGATCCGCCGCTGAGCCGGCAGGGGCAGCGCGTAAAGGATGGTGATCAGCAGAATCTGGAGATAAAAAGCTCTCATCTGTTTCATGGATAAGTTCCTATACAAGTTTTCATGCTGGTATCCGGGAACAGCGGCGTCTGTGAGCGCCTAGCCGCAATGATCTCGGAAGCAGCTCTCCCGCTGCTGAGGGGCCGACTCGAGGAGGCATGAGGCCCCAAGATGCCCTAAAAAGTAATCATTCAATTCGCGAAAAGCAAGGATTTGAGGCGGGCTGTTCGAGGAAGTCATCACAGGTATAACAGGCGGAGAAACAGGGAACCTGAAAGCATGATTGGGCATGGAATTTCCAGGAATGCAGCTGCCCGGGGACTGACAGTACCCAGAGCCTCAGGATGGAGGACGAATTGCTCGAGCGCCAAAATAGCTTGTTAATCACGTTAATTTTGTGTAAACTCACCAAGAAGGGACCAAAATGAGCGGGAAAGAACTAAAGAAAGCATAACCAGGCTCATGCACTATTCAAGATCAGGCATTTTCCTGCATCCTTAAATCGACTTGCCTGCGCTGCATTAGCGGGGAGGCTGGAATGGAGATAACGAAAGGGCCCTTTCCGTGAGAGCCTGTCGCATATCGAGGAATTCGCCCTGACATTTGACGGCTATGCGTACTGGGACTCATTCGATGCATGCGCGGATGTGGCCGACAGATGGTTTCGGACCTGGCAGCATACGCAGCACTATGATACAATGAAGGAGTGACCATGAGATCGCCCGACGAAATCATCATTATGGGCCTGCCCCTCGACCGGATCCTCGCCTCCCATGCCGGCTGGCTGCGTGAACATCTGAACCACACGGCCGGCGACGCGGCCATGCTCAACAACGCCGTCCTGGCCGGGGTGGATCTGAAAAAAACCGAACTTTCCGGCGCCGCCCTCGGCATGGCCGATCTCAGCGGCGCAGAGCTGCAGGACGCCGCGCTGGCCGGGGCATTCCTCGGCTTTGCCCAGCTGGCCAACGCCAAACTCGCCGGCGCTGATCTCCATGATGCCCACCTCTGGAAAGCCGACCTCAGCGGCGCCGATCTTCGTGGCGCCAACCTCCACCGTTCCAATCCGGCCGGCGCGATTTTCCGCCAGGCCAACCTGCAAGGGGCGGATCTCTCTAAGGCCGCGCTCCATGAGGCCGATTTCGATGGCGCGGATCTTACCAACGCCAACCTCCAGGAGGCCAACCTCCTGCGCGTGAAAAATCTCTCTGAGGCGAAGGGACTGGAGTCTGCCGATTTCACGGGCGCCGTCCTGGATCAGCCGACGCGCTCTTTCCTCGCTGGCCTCAACCAGACGGTCTCCTCCGATGACCCGCCACAAAGGCCTTGACATTTCCTCTTATTTGCCGTATCTTTCAAGATGTTAAAAAGTTAAGGGCAATCAGTCTGTCATGTATTCGGGCGATGAGCGCATGGCCCCGGCTTCCAATCCCGCATTCATCCATATCCTTGGATCGCGGATCGATACGATCCCGTCCTATCGGGCGGCATTTGAGATCCTGCTCCGAAGTTGCCGGCAGGAGACCGGACCGGCGCAGATCACTGTCAATAACGCCCACACCATGGTCGAAGGGGCACGGCGGCCGGAGTTCCGCCGCATTATCAACGCTTCGCTGCTCTCGCTGGCCGACGGGCGGCCGCTTTCGCTCATCGGCTGGCTCAAGGGCGCCCGGGAGATGCACCGCATCTTCGGACCGACCTTGCTCGAACAGACCCTGGATTGGGGCCGGCCGGAGAGGATCCGCCACTTTTTCTTCGGCAATACACCGGAGACTCTGGCCCGGATGGAAAAGGTCATCCGGCAGCGTTATCCCGGGGCTCTCATCGCCGGCATGATTTCACCGCCCTTCCGGGCATTCACAGAGGCCGAGAACCGGAGATGGCTGGAGGAGATGCGTCAGGCCGACGCGGATCTCATTTGGGTCTCGCTCGGCGCGCCCAGGCAGGAGGAGTGGATCTTCCGGAACCTCCACAGCCTCGACCGTGGGCTTTTCATCGGCATCGGCGCTGGATTTTCCTACCTCGCCGGCACCATCAAGCATGCCCCGGCCTGGATGAAGTACATGGCCCTGGAGTGGTTCTACCGCCTCCTCCAGGAACCCAACCGCCTCTGGCGGCGTTATGTGAAAAACAACACGCTCTTCATTTTCTACACCTTGCACGAATGGCTGACCGGCACACTCCCAGGCGGACGCTCCGAAGAGATGAATTAATATGAAGCAGAGCCCTGTCAAGTTCAGCACCCTGGTACAGGTCGCCGCCGATTTTGGCACGCTCCTCATCGCCCTCTACCTCAGCTACTGGCTGTGGGAACTCTCTCCCTTTCGTCTCAACCTCGATATCATCTGGCCGACTTGGCTACAAGCTGTCCTCGTCAGCTTGCTCTTCATCCTGCTTTTCTATCTTCACGGCGGCTATGAGCGCAAGACCAGTATTCTCAACGTCCGCGCCCGCAAGAACCTGATCAGCGCCATGCTCCTCGGCTGCGCCCTGGTGATCGTCTATTCCTTTTTTACCCGCCGGATCGCTCTCGGCCGCCTGCAGGTATTTTACCTTTTCATCCTGATGCTGCTGCTCATCACCCTGCAGCGCCATTTTTTCGACCGGATGCATACCATGCTGCTGCGCCGCGGCATCGGCGCCCGGCGCGTGCTGATCTTCGGGGCCGGCGATACCGGCGAGCGCATCGCCCGCGCCTTGCAGCAGTATCCCAAGATGGGATACCTTCCGGTCGGCTTCATCGATGATTATAAAAAGTCGAAGAGAGAAGCGGACAACCCCCTGCCGATCCTGGGCAGCCTTGCAGAGCTGCGCTATATCATCAAAGAGACCCGAGCCGAGGAGATGATCATCGCCATTCCCTCGGCACCGCCGAGCCGGATGCAGGAGGTGATGCGCGGCTGCGACACCGCCGGCCTACCGTACCGCTATGTCCCCAATCTCTATGACACCGCCATCCAGCGGATCCGCACCGAGGTGATCGACGGCGTGCCGGTTTTCGGGCTCGCGCGGTTGCACTATTCTCCGGTGAGTGCCCTGGTCAAACGGCTTTTTGACCTGGTGATCTCGGTGCTGGTCATCCTGGTCTGCGCGCCGCTGGTTCTGCTGATCGGCATGGCAATCCGCCTCGAGACCCCGGGACCGGTGATCTTCAAGCACCTGCGCACCGGGAAAGGGGGCAAGTCGTTTCTGATCTGGAAGTTCCGGACGATGCATCTTGGCACCGATCCCTATGCCGTCCATCCGCAGGATCGCCGCGATCCGCGCATCACGCGTGTCGGCAGGGTGCTGCGGCGGACCAGCCTTGACGAGCTGCCGCAGTTCTGGAACGTCCTGCGCGGCGATATGAGCATCGTCGGCCCGCGCCCAGAGATGCCCTTCATCGTCGCGAACTATACCGAACTGCAGCGCGAGCGCCTCAATGTGCGCCCGGGGATCACCGGGCTCTGGCAGATCTCCGCCGACCGCGCAGTGCCGATCCACGAGAACATCGATCATGACCTTTTCTACATCCAGAACCAGTCGTTGCTGCTGGATTTGATCATCATCGCCAAAACCTTCTGGGTGGCTGTTGCGGGGCTGGGCAAATAGAGCCGACAGCGGGTTTCATGGAGGAGGTCCCTTTGCGTAACATCGAGATCAAGGCTCGCATCGAGAGCATCGAGCTGATGGCGCCGCGGGTGGCGGTGCTGGCGGACAAGGAACCCGTTGAACTGGATCAGGATGACACCTTTTTCCGCTGCCCTGCCGGCCGTCTCAAACTACGGGCGTGGCCGGCCGGCGATGGCGTGCTGATATACTACCAAAGGCCGGACTGTTCCGGGCCAAAGGAATCCTTTTACGTGCTGGCTGATACCCACGAACCCGATGCCCTGCGCGAGGTGCTGACCCATGCGTACGGCCAGATCGGCCGGGTGCGCAAGCACCGCACCCTCTTCTGGCGCGGCCGGACGCGCATCCACCTCGATCACGTCGAAGGATTGGGCACGTTTCTCGAGCTGGAGGTCATGCTGGAAGAAGGCGAGCCGGCTGAGGTTGGGGAGGAGGTCGCCCGCGAGCTGATGGAGCGGCTTGGCATTGCCCCTGAGCAGTTGATCGAAGTCGCCTACCTCGATCTGCTGGAGGCAAAAAGCACGCCGGGCGGTGAATAAAGTTGTATTTCAGACTGTTTTATTAGTAACAGCCCACGCCGGACGAGTTGAAGACGTGTGTGGAGGCAGGAGAGGCCGGTGAAAACATTCAACCAATGAGCCAGGAGGAAGCATGGAACTGATCATCCAATTGCTGAGCGGCGCACTGGGTGGTAATCTCGCGGGATCTGTTTTCAAGAAATTGAGCCTGGGTACTGTCATCAATTCCATCGTCGGCATTCTGGGTGGCGGTCTCGGGGGACAGATCCTTAATTCACTTGGGGCCAGCGGCGGCACAGCCAGCTCGCTCGATCTCGCCGGCATCATCTACAATATCCTTGGCGGCGGCGTCGGCGGCGGAGTGGTCATGGCCATCATCGGATTGATCAAGTCTCTGTTTGCCAAAAAATAACCCGGAATCACTCGGGCGGGGGCCTGCATTGCCAGACCTCCGCTTTTTTTTCTGCAGCACATTTTCCCTCGCCGCAAACCGCAGCACGAACCGAATCCTTCCCCTTCTTTTGCGCAAAAAATCAAGTGAGAACGATGTAAATTCCCTAGTTCTATGCAGGGTTGTCTCGTAACCCTCGAGCTCGTGCCGGGAGGCGCCGGAGTTCGGCAGGTGTCCTTCCTCGCCAAACCCCTTGACTTTGGTCTATTTTATTTGCATATTTTTGTACTTAAGCCTGTCTAATCCCAGCCGGACTGTCAATGGCCATCACGTTCATCCCCAAACAGCGATCCTGCTCCTGCATTCTTCCGGCTTCCGGCTGCCTCATCCTCCTGTTGCTCTTGCTGATCACGATCGCCCCCGCCCAAACCCTGCGCTCTACCCACTGGTCCGAGGACTATATCCGCTATCTCCAGGCGCGCGGCACACTCTGGAATTTCTCCCCTTTTTTGCGGCCGCATACGGTTGGTGCCGTGGCTGAAGGATTGACCGGGGTTGAGCCGCACGCCCGGTTCCTTGCCAGCGCCCTGATAAGCCGGCGGCTGGAGCCGGGCGAAGCTTCGATTGGACTGGTCTCTGAAAATACCCTCGCCAACAGCGGCGTCGGCCTGCCCTTCCGCAGCACCGCCGTGAAGGATTTCGCCGGTGCAGCACCGCCTTGGCTTTACCACGGCCGCCAGCGCCTCGAGATGGCTATCCGGCCACGGCGCTGCCTGACGGTTTACAACAGCGTGCTCCTCGATAACCGGCTGGATGAGAATCCCCGGTATCTCGGTATCCGCCAGGGCGGCCTGGCCGCTTACACCGAACGCGCTGCCCTACACCTGCAGCATCATGGATTCTCCGCCACCTTCGGCCGCGACTATCTGCGGATCGGTCCCGGGCTTGATGCCAGCCTGCTGATCTCGGAACACAGCCGGCCCCTGGATCAGATCGCCCTCGGTTACGAGAACCGCTGGTTGCGCTATGACGTCATCGCCGCCACACTCGATGCCACCGCCTGGGTGCAGGAGGGCGCCCCGCCGCGGCAGAACCGCTACCTCGCCCTGCATCATCTTCAGGTGCGGCCGCTCGAGCGGCTCTATATCGGGATCAGCGAGGCCATGCTTTACAGCAGCAGCGCTCCGGAGTTCAATTACCTCAATCCGATTCTGGCCTACTATGGCGAGGTGACCAACGGCCCGATCGGTGGCAACTGCCTCGGCAGCCTACACGTCGCGGCCTTGCCTGTTCGCAACCTGACGCTCTATGCCGATCTGCTCATCGATGACATCCAGCTCGAAAAGAGCGGTCCGGGCGACCTCGAACCCGCGGAATACGGCTTGATGGCGGGCTTCCGCTGGGCTGATCCTTTCCACTTCGCGGGCTGTGATCTCTTCAGCGAATATACCCGCATCACCAATCGCACCTACAACGGCCAGGGGGGGCCCTGGGAGAAGTGGTTGCATCGCAATGAGCCTGTCGCACACTTCCTCGGTAACGATTTCGACCGCTGGCTGGGCGGCTTTTCCTGGTGGCCCCGACCGGCATGGCGCGCGGTACTGCTGGTTGATCTGCGCCGCCGCGGCGAGGGGCGCATCGAAAGGGCCTTCGATACCCCCTGGATGGAGATCCCGCTCGGCCAGGAGTACAGCGAGCCTTTTCCGACCGGCCTCGTCGAGAAAAGCAGCTGCTGCAGTCTGGAGCTGAGCTGGCAGCCGTGTGCGATGGTGCTGACGTATAGCCGGATCGGATATGGGGCCGTCACCGATGCGGAGAACCAGCGCGGCGTACACCGCCACGAATGGCAAGGCGCTCTGGGCGTCGAATTGGATCTTTACCATACAATCAAGATAGAGTAAGCTCAACCAACGGAGGTAATATGCTCAACATCGGTGTGATCGGCGTCGGATATTGGGGCCCCAATCTCATTCGTAATTTTGACGGCTGCGGCCAGACCCAAATGGTCATCGCCTCAGACCTCAAGCCGGAGCGACTCGCCTTCATCCAGAAGAAGTATCCGGCCCTGAGAACCACCTCCGACTATCTCGATATCATCAACGATCCAGCCATCGACGCCGTAGCCATCTCCACGCCGGTTTTTACCCATTACCAACTGGCGAAAGAGGCCCTGCTCGCCGGCAAACATGTCTTTCTTGAAAAACCGATGACCTCCACTTCGCAGCAGGCCGAGGAGCTGGTCAACCTCGCTGCGCAGAAAAAGCTCACTCTGATGCTCGACCACACCTTCATCTATACCGGTGCAGTGCAGCTGATGAAAAAGCTGATCGACGCCGGCGAGATCGGCGACCTCTATTATTTCGATTCAGTGCGCATCAACCTCGGCCTCTTCCAGCATGACGTCAACGTCATCTGGGATCTGGCGCCCCATGATATCTCGATCATGGATCATCTCCTCCAACTCAATCCGGAGAGCGTCGTCGCCACCGGGGCCGATCACGTCGGCAAGGGGCACGAGGATGTGGCCTACCTCACGGTCTATTTCCCCAACAATGTCATCGCCCATATCCATGCCAACTGGCTCTCCCCGGTTAAAATCCGCCAGACGCTGATCGCCGGGACCAAAAAGATGATCGTTTGGGATGATAACCTCCCGAATGACAAAATAAAGATTTACGATTCGGGCATCACCGTCAACCGCACCAAGGACGAGATCTACGATACCCTGATCCAGTACCGGACCGGCGACATGTGGGCGCCCAAGGTGCCGCTGACGGAGGCCCTCAGTCTCGAGGTAAACCATTTTGCGGAGTGCATACAGACCGGAAAAACTCCGCTTACCGACGGGGTGGCCGGCTTGAATGTGGTGCGCATCCTCGAGGCCTCGGAGCAGTCGATCAAGGCGCGTGGAAAGGAAATACGGCTGGCGTAGGCGGAACCGGCCGGGGAAGAAGATCCGGCCGGAATAAGGAGTCAGGCAGGGGGGAGGGCATCCAAGGAGTAAACCTGAACGTACGGAGAAGCTTATGAAATTTCTCAGCATCGCCGATGATGTTAGACTGGGGGAAGGCGTCAAGATCTTTAATTTTGTCAATCTCTATGGCTGCGAGATCGGTGATTATACCAAAATCGGCACTTTCGTAGAGATCCAGAAAGGGGCGACGGTGGGCAAACATTGCAAGATCTCCAGCCACACCTTCATCTGCGAGGGGGTCCATATCGAAGACAATTGCTTCATCGGCCACAATGTCACCTTCATCAACGACAAGTATCCACGCGCAACCAACGCCGACGGCAGCATGCAGACCGAGACGGACTGGGCCTGTGTGCCCACTTACGTGCGCAAGGGAGCCTCGATCGGCTCCAGCTCGACTATTCTCTGCGGCATCACCATCGGCGAAAATGCCATCATTGGTGCGGGCGCGGTGGTGACCAAAGATGTGCCGGCCGATACGGTGGTCGCCGGTTGCCCGGCGCGGGTACTGCGCAAGATGGAGTAGGTGAGACAACGGGCCGGTGCGAGGAGGGGGCTGAGCAACAGGCTTGTGGAGAGAGGCGGCAGGTTCATGGGAGGCGGAAAAGATCCGCCTCCCTTTTTTTAGGGGACCGGGCGTTATTTCTCCCCGCTGTGTCCGCTACCAAGCGGCTCTTCCAGGATGACCGGGAAGGGGGTGATGTGCAGTAAGGCGGCGAAGGCTTTGGGGATATCGGTATTCTCATGGAAACCGGAGAGACGCAGGGCGCCGGGGCCATAGGCATAGAGCGGCACTGTGGCGCCGGTGTGGTCATCGGTACTCCAGGAGAGCTCGACCTCGCTGCCGTCGACCCGGCCGCCGATGATGGAAAGCCCGCCGGTCTCATGGTCCGCGGTCACCACCACCAGGGTATGGCGGTCGACCTCGGCGAATCGGAGCGCAGCGGCGACGGCCATGTCGAAATCGAGGGTCTGGCGCACCGAATTTTCGGCATTGTGCTCGTGGTTGGCCCAGTCGATCTGGCTGCCCTCAATCATCAAGAAGAACCCCTTTTTGTTTTGACTCAGTAACGCAAGGCCCTTTGCAGTCATCTCCGCAAGAGAGGGTCCCGGCGGGAGGGTTTGCATCCCCTCCTCCGCAAAGAGACCGAGCACCCGGGGTCCTTTGGCCGCAAGCAGCTCATCCCGGGTTGAAAGGAGGGTGTACTGGCTGGCCCGGGCTTCTTCAAGCAGATTGCGGTCGTCGTGACGGCGGCTCTCCGGTAGTGTTTGGGGGATGAAGAAAGCACGGCCGCCGCCGAGGAGGACGTCGATGTGATTGAGAAGGAGGTTTTCTGCAATGAGGGGCTCCTCCTTGCGGCTCATGGCATGGGCGCCGAATCCGGCCGGGGTGGCATGGGTGACTGAACTGGTGACGATGAGCCCGGCGGCCATCCCTTTTTGCTGGCAGGCCGAGAGGATGGAAAGTCCGGGATTTCCGTCAGGCGTGCGGGAAATGCGGCCGTTATTAGTCTTGAGACCGCATGCCATGGCGCTGCTGGCGGCGGCGGAATCGGTAATCAGGTTGTCAGCCGAGCAGGTTCGCACAAATCCGGCGATCGGCATACGGTCCATGTGCATGGCTCCGGAGACACCTGCGCCATGAATGCGGGCATTGGACACCGTCGATATACTCATCCCGTCGCCGATCAGCAGGATGATATTCCGGACTTTTTCATGGGTGACAACCGGCAGCTGTGTCAGGTTAGCAGGCGGCTGATAGGGAAAGCCCTGGGGTGCGGCCGGCTGGCAGAACAAGGGAAACGTAACGGCGAGCAAGGAGAGAAGGGTGCAGCGGAACGAAGACATGATGGACTCCTGTTATTATAATAAAATAAAATTTGCATAAATTTTCGGTTAAATGCAACCGATTTGCAGGGGTTTCCGCGGTTTAGGGCATTTTCGCCGGCACCCGGATGGGAGTCAGGCTGGAGGGACCGGCAACCGGGTGGGCGCAAGATTTCGCGGGAACCGGGCAAAGAAGGTGCGGATTATTTTTTGATTGAAAATCACTCCGTGAATTTGTACTTTGGAAGGTCCATCGATGCGAGGGAAAAGCCATGCGCCACCGCATTTTGTTCCTACTGCTTTGCGCCGTCACAACCTTGCAGGCCGGCAACGCCACGGACAGCCTCATACTGCGTCAGGAAACCCTGATCCAGGAGGTCATCGCGGGAATCCAGATCGACTCCCTGCTGATGCGGGTTCGCATCCTCTCCGGAGAGCAGGAGGTCCGCATCGGTGGGGCGAACTATACCATCCTCTCCCGCTACCGTTCGCAACCCGGCAACACCCTCGCCGCGCAGTACCTCTACGAAGAGTTGACTCGCTACGGTTTGCATCCCTTTTACGACTATTTCGGCGCCCAAGGCGCTAATGTCGTCGCCTTTCAGGAGGGCTACCTTCATCCCGAGCAGCAGTTCATGATCTGTGCACATTATGACTGCATGCCCGCCGGCAACCGGAGTTATGGCGCCGATGACAACGCTAGCGGCACTGCGGCTGTGCTTGAAGCCGCGCGCCTGCTCGGCCGGCGGCCGATGCCTTTTACAGTGGCCTATGCCCTCTGGGATGAGGAGGAGGCGGGTTTGCTCGGCTCGCGCGCCTATGCCGAAAAGGTGGCACGAATCGGGCAGCAGATCCTCGGGGTGATCAATATGGACATGATCGCTTACGATGGCAATGCCGACGGTATCGTTACTCTCCACGTCCGGCCGGTTGCCCGTTCCCTGGATCTGTGCCAGCGCCTCATCGACATCAATACCAACTATGCCATCGGCCTCGACCCCTGGGCCGTCAATCCCGGCACGCCCAAAAGTGACCACGCTTCTTTCTGGGAGAAAAACTACAGTGCCGTTCTGGTCATCGAGGATTACCGGCGCGGAACCGCCGTGGACGATTTCAATCCTTGGTATCACAGCCTGGACGATCGTATCATGCTCAATGGCCAGTATCTCTTCGATTTGGGGTATTTTCTCCGCTGTGCCCAGATGAGCCTTGGCGCACTGGCGAGTTATCTCTTTGATGTGGCGCCGGCGGCGCCGGTGCCGCAACCGGCAGCCTTGGTGCGGCCGGTGCGGACCGCGGTGACCTGGGCACCATCCGGGCGGGCACGCGCCTATCGGTTGCAGCTGGCCCGGGATCCAAAATTCCAGACCATCGACCTGGACTACCCGGCCGTTACGGACACCAGCTGGGTTCCGGCGCGGCTGCGCTACGATACCGATTATTTCTGGCGGGTGCGCGGCTACAATCGCGGCGGCAGCGGCGACTGGAGCGCCGCCGCAAATTTCACCACTAGCGGTCCGCAGCAGCGCACTCTGGCCCTGCATCCCGGCTGGAATCTCGTCACGTCCAGCATCGCCCCGGACGATTCGTCGCTCGACCACTTGCTGCCGAAGTCGGGCCTGCTCCTGCGCGACGGCCAGGGGCGGCGTTTCGCTCCCGATTACGGCTGGGATGAACGCAAGAATTGGTCGGTGCTCGAAGGTTTCTGGATCCATGCAGACGATTCTGCGGAGCTGCAGTTCTCCGGCTGGGAAATCAATACCGCACCGACGCCGTTGCCCCTCCGCGCCGGCTGGCAGATCCTCCCCTACTGGCACACGACTTCCCTCCCCGTCGCTGCGGTCTTCAGCCGCCTTGCAGGCCGGGGTGCGGTGATCAAGGACGCCGTGGGCCGCGTCTGGTGGCCCGCCGAAGGGATCCTGGAAATTGCAGATCTGGAGCCGGATCAGGCCTATCAACTCCATCTCGATGCGGCCGATACTCTGGCGCTGCCGGTGAACGATCAGGCCATCGCCATCTCCCCGGCAGATCCGTCCTCCCTGCGGCCGGCAACCCTGCATTACCGGCCGCGGTCCGGGACGGGAGTGACGGCCCATCTTTTGCTCGACACCGCGGATCTCGAGAGGGGCGATGAGGTCGGCGTCTGGGCCGATGGAACGCTCCTCATCGGCGGCGGCCGGGTTGAGGGGCCGAAAACCCTCCTCACTCTGTGGGGAGACGACATCGCAACCGGGGGTACGATCGACGGCGCGCGCAGCGGGAGCATCCTCAACCTGACCCTTTGGAATGAAGCGATGGCGCTTGAGCGGGTCCTCAATCTGGAGCAAGTTCGCGAGGTCTGGAGCAACAACGCCGCTGTCCTGCCGTTAAGCTATGAAGCCGACGGATTTTGGCGCGGTCGCGCCGGAGCAGTCGAGGCGATCCCGAAGCGGCTGACCCTCTATCAGAATTATCCCAATCCCTTCAATTCGACCACGCTCCTGCGGTATGTGCTGCCGCATGGCAGCCGGGTTCTACTGCGGATTTTCAATTTGCAAGGGCAGGAGGTATCGCGTTTAGCCGAGGGCGAACAGCGGGCCGGCATCTATGAGCGCAGTTTTCGTGCCGAAGGGCTGGCGAGCGGGATTTACTGGGTCGAGCTGCGGGCGGGCGCCGAGGTTCATCGCATCAGCATGATGCTGCTGCGCTGAGTGCACTGCACACCCCTTGAGGAGACAAAAAGGGCCGCTGCGAAGGGGCCCTTTTTATCAGCGGTTGTAGCGAAGCGTCAACTCCGCGAGGCGGTTGAAGGCGGCGGGATCGGCTTCACCTTCCGCAAGGCGCCAGGTCCAGTTCCCTTGGTTGGTCCCCGGCACATTCATGCGGCCGCGGCCATCGATGCCCAGCAGGTCCTGAAGCGGCAGAATGGCGACGTTGGCGGGTGAACTCATCGCCACACCGATCAAATCCCAATGCACCGATTCGCTGTTGACCGGGCGGCCGAGGAATTGCTCGAGATGCTGCTTCTCTTCGTCCGTAGCGTCATTGAGGAACCAGCCGCGGGTGGTGTTGTTGTCATGCGTGCCGGTATAGACGATGCAGTTGGGCTCATAGCGCCAGGGCATATAGGGATTTTCCGAGGGATTGCCGCTGAAGGCGAAAAGGAGCACTTTCATCCCCGGCAGCCGGAACCGCCGCAGAGCCTCCTTGACATCGTCGGTGATCACCCCGAGGTCCTCGGCGATGACGTTGAGGTTGGGAATTTCGGCGACCAGGCGCTCGAAGAAGGGGTAGGTGGGGACGGTGACCCAGCGCCCGTTGATGGCGGTCTCCTCCTCGGCCGGAACCTCCCAGTAGGCGATCAATCCGCGGAAGTGGTCGATGCGGACGATATCGAAGAGGCGGAGGTTCTGGCGCATGCGGTTGAGCCACCAGGCAAAGCCGTCCTTGGCCAGCGCTTCCCAGTCGTAGATTGGATTGCCCCAGAGCTGGCCGGTGGCGCTGAAGTAGTCCGGCGGCACGCCGGAGACAACATAGGGCTCGCGGTTTTCGTCCAGTTTGAAGCGGTCGGGATGCGACCAGACGTCGCTGCTGCCGAAATCGACATAGATGGGGAGATCGCCGATGATGGTGATGCCACGATCGGCACAGTGGCGCTTGAGGGCGAACCATTGCTTCTGCACCACATACTGGAGAAATTTCTCGAAGTGGATAGCCTCGGCGAGGGTTTTACGGCTCTCAGCCAGGGCTTCTGGATAGCGATCGCGCAGCTCAACCGGCCATTCGCTCCACATCTTTCCCGGGAAGTGGCCCTTGAGAGCGATGAAGAGAGCGAAATCCTCGAGCCAGGCGCTCTGCTCGAGGCAGAAGCGGTCGAAATCGGGATCCGGTGTCTTGAGCCAGCGTTCGAAGGCCCGGGCGAAGAGGGCCCGCTTGTATTCGGTTACCGCGGGGTAGTCAATGGGTCCTGCGGGCGGCGGATTCAGGTCCGCGAAATCGGCCGGTTCGAGCAGCCCATCCTGCAGCAGCACATCCGGGCTGATCAGCAGGGAGTTGAGGGCAAAGGCGCTGCTGCTCAGATAGGGGGAGTTGCCGTAGGCCGGGTCGGTCGGATTGAGCGGCAGCAGCTGCCAGTACCGCTGTCTGGCGGTGGCGAGCTGGTCGATAAAGGCGAAAGCCTCGGGTCCGAGGTCGCCGATGCCATGGGGAGAGCACAGGGAGGTGATGTGCATCAAAACGCCACTGCCGCGGGTCAGTTCCATCTGGGCTCCTCTGGTTGGAGATGGGGATATGATCGGATCGATCCGGGGACAGAGTGCCGCTCCGGATGCTGGATCATCAGAATTCAATTCGTTAAATTACCAATATCCTCCCTCTAAATCAAGTCCAAAATCCTGGCAGGGAACCTCCCGAAATCCGGTTCACACCTGACTCCGCGTGCTGCTGGCGCCCCGAACTCTCGCTCGCACCCGGCCCCTCGTGGGCAGGCGCCAGATTTCGGCGGATATCAGGCAACATCCTGGTGCTTCCGGTGGAGGCGGGGTAAAAAAAGTGTTTTGATTCTCGCGCCATTTTGGTATGTTAACCGGGTGCGACGAACAAAGGAATATGGAGCTCGGACCCTATGCAAAACAAGAGTCAGATCCTTTATAGCAAACTGCGGGAAAAACGTCTGATCGCCCTACTTTCGCCGGTCCGGCCGGAAGATTGCCTGGCTGCCTGGGAGGCACTCGATCCCCTCGGCATCACCCTCGAGATAGCCCTGCGTTCACCGGCGTCTGCTCCCGGCATCTCACTGCTGCTGCGGATGCAGCCCGATGCCCTGGTCTTGGCAGGTACGGTGATGACTGCCGCGCAAAGCGAACAGGTGATCGCGATGGGTGTAGCCGGTGTGGTCTGTCCTGATTATTTCCCCGAGGTCGTCGAGCGCTGCGGCGCCGCCGATCTGATGTGCATCCCGGGCGGCATCAGCGGCGTAGGAGCCCAGCTGGCGCAGAAAGCCGCGCTCTACGGCTGCACCATCGAGGAGTTACAGGAGCTTCATCCGCATCAGTATATCCATAAACTCTTCCCGGCCATAACCGGTACGGTCTCGTTTCTCGGACTCGCCCCGGCCTGGAAAGGCCCCTACAAGGGGCTGCAGATGGTCTATACCGGCGGGATTACCCGCGCCAATCTCTCCGAGGTGGCGGGTTTTGACCGCAGCGGCATCTTTTGCGGCTCCGCGCTGACCAAAGCGGCCCCGGATCAGAACGCCATGCGCGCAGAGGGTGAGCAGTGGCTGGCTCTGGTGCAGGGGGCTGCGCAGCTATGAGTGGAAAACCTCGCTGGTCGGCCCTGATCGTCGACGATGAATGGTTGGTGCGTGAGGAACTCAAACAGCTGTTGGCGGACTATCCGGAGATCGAGGTGTCCGGGGAGGCGGGCAGCGTCCGCCAGGCCGCCGAGTTGCTCGGGCAGCGCGCGTTCGATGTGATCTTCCTGGATATACAGATGCCGGGGGCGCTCGGCTTTGAGCTGCTCGATCAGGCAGAAGTTACGGCGAAGCTGATCTTCATAACCGCCTATGATCAGTACGCCATCAAGGCCTTTGAGGTCAATGCCCTCGATTACCTGCTCAAGCCCATCCAGAGGGAGCGTCTGGGCAAGGCCATTGCCCGCCTCGCTGGCAGCGCGCCGGCAACACCGCAGCCCCGACCCCGCCTGGGCCATGACGATATCGTCTACGTGGTGATCGCGGGTTCGCTCAAATTCCTGCAAGTCGCACAGATCCGCTACATCACCGCCGGCGGCAATTATTCCTACCTCTATTATCAGGAGCACCGGCGCGAGCTGGTTACCAAGAGCCTGCGGGAGTGGGAGGAGATCCTGCCGCCCGACTATTTCCTCCGCATCCACCGCTCCTCCCTTGTCAACTTTGAATTCGTCGAGCGTATCGAAAAGCGCCCAAACTATTCCCACCTGGTCTACATCCGCGGCATTGAACAACCTGTGGTCATGAGCCGGCGGTATGCCGCCCGGCTGCAGCACCTCCTAGCCCGCTGAAGGGTCTCGCCCCCCGGTCACGATTTGTCCGCCATCGCTTCGAGGGATTCACGTTTGAGACCCTTGCCGGTGATGCGGATGCGCGCATGCACCCAGCCTGCCTCTTCGTTCAGCTCGAAACTCTGCTCTTCATGGAACATGATCTCGAGCCGCTGGCGGATATTGTCCACTGAATTGCCATGACCGTCGCCGGGGGCGCTCGGCGCGTTCAGGGGCTTGAGCCGGCCGCTGTTGGAAACATCGATAGAGAGCACCTCGTTGTGAAATCGGATGTTGAGTTTGACTTGTAGGGGCAAGCTACTGGTCTGCATCCCGTATTTGATGGCATTCTCGACCAGCGGCTGGCAGATAAAGGCGGGGACGACGAGTTGGCGCGCCTGTTCGTCGATGGCGACCGTCACCTGCAGCGAGTCCCGATAGCGCACCTTTTCGATATTGAGATAGTTGGTGACCGCCGTGATCTCGTCATCGAGCAACGCCTCGGCCTTGTTAAAGTTGAGTAGGGAATAGCGCAGAAATTCGGATAGGGCTGAAACCATGTCCCAGGCCTGCTCCTGGCTGATGAGGATCATCGAGCGGATCGAGCCGAGGGCGTTAAAGAGAAAGTGGGGATTCATCTGGTAGCGCAGCAGCTTGAGTTGCGACAGGCTGGCTAGTGAGCGCGCCTGCAGGAGGTCGCGGCGCTGGGTCATATAGTCGATGAAGAGCTTTACCAGCAGCAGCAACAGGGCGAGGAGGAGGAGCCTGAACCAGGCCATCTTCCAGAAGGGGCGGGAGATGGTGATGCGGATGGCAGTGCCCTTTTCGTTCCAGATGCCGTCGTTGTTGGCCGCCTTGACGCGGAAGGTATAGATGCCGGGATCGAGGTTGGTGTAGGTGGCGAAACGGCGGCCGGTGACGTGGTTCCACTCCTGCTCAAAGCCCTCGAGGATGTAAGCGTACTGGTTTTGCTCGCTCAGCGCATAGTTGAGGGCGGCGAATTCGAAGGAAAAGACCGCATCGCGCCAGGAGAGGGCGATGCTGGAGGTCTGGGTGATATCTCGGGTGAGGATGGGCGGCTGGCCGCCGATCCCGACGGGGCGGTTGAAGAGGGAGAAGCTGGTGACCACCACCGGAGGGACGAAGGTATTTTCTTGGATGGCTGTGGGGTAAAAGGCGGTGGCGCCGTTGATGCCGCCGAAAAAGAGCTCGCCGTCGCGGCTTTTCAGGGAGGCGCCGTAATTGAACTGGTTGCTCTGCAGGCCGTTTTCTTTGTAATAGTTTTTACATTGGCGGGTCACGGGATCAAAACGGCAGAGTCCGTTACTGGTGCTCAGCCAAAGCCGACCTGTTTCATCCTGCTGGAAGCCATAGACGATGTTGCTGGGAAGGCCCTCCCGGGTGGTGACAACCTGAAGAGAATCGGATTCCGGACTAATGGAAAAAAGGCCGGCCCCGACCGTGCCGATCCAGATGCGGCCATCGCGGGCTTCGAAGAGGGCGCGGACTTCGATGTCGCGGCCGGTGCGGTCGAGCTGAAAGAGGCGCAGCGTATTGCCGGGCGGCGTGAGGCAGCCGACCCGGGCCTGGCTGCCGCCCATCCAGATGCGTCCCTGGCGGTCGCGCAGCAGGCAATGGACATTGGCAAAGCCCTCGTTGTGATACGCCGTCATCAGATGGATGAAACGGCCGCTGCCGCGGTCGTAGCGGTCAAGGCCGCCGCCATAGGTGCCGATCCAGATATCACCTGCCGCATCCTCGAGCAGGGCAAGGATATTATCGTTGGCGATGCTGGATGGATCGCCGGGGCGGTGGAGATAATGTTGGAATCGGCGCCCCCTGCTGCGGGGCAGGCGGTTAAGGCCGCCGTTGAAGGTGCCGATCCAGAGATCGCCCTGGTGGTCCTGCAACAGGCATTTGACGTTGTTGACACTCAGGCAGGCGGGATTGCCGGGCTCGTAGGTATAGTATGAAAAAAGACCGCTGCGGCGGTCGAGGCGGTTCAGTCCGCCGCTCTCGGTGCCGAACCAGAGGTCGCCGGCACGGTCTTCAAGGATGGCATAGACCTCCTGGGAATTCAGGCAGCGGCGGCTCGAGGCATCGGCGCGATAATGGACGAAGGGGAGGTTGGTGGTGTTGAGGAAGCTGATGCCGCCGCGGGTTCCGATCCAGAGATCGCCCTTCCGGTCCTGAAAGATCGCCTGGACCGAGTTCTGGACCAAGCTATGGGGATTGTTGGGATCGTGGACGTGTCGGGTGATCTGGCCGCCCTTGCGTTCAAGACGGTAGAGGCCGCTGCGGTTGCCGATCCAGAGCGAGCCGCGGCCGTCGTCGAGGAGAGCGCGGATGGTGGTGCTTTCGGGATTGCCCGCTCCGGGGAACAGGGCGGTGAAGTTGGCGCCGGGCCGGTCCATGCGGTTGAGGCCGCCGAAGGCGGTGCCGATCCAGAGGGTGCCCTCGTGGTCCTCGCAAAGAGAGTGGATCTCGTTGTCCCGGATGGAGCGGGGATCGCCGGGATGGTGGCGGTAAGGAGAGAAACGTCGCGTCTGCCGGTCGAAGGAGAGGAGGCCGCCGTCGTGGGTGCCGGCCCAAAGGAGGCCCTGTCGGTCGAGGCAGAGGGCCAGGATTTCGTTGGCGGCAGCGGCGGCCCCTGGCTCAGGCCAGGGGATGAAATGGTCGACCTTGCGGCGGTCGGCATCGATGCAGTCGAGTCCGTGCTCGGTGCCGACCCAGAGTACGCCGGTACTGTCGAGGGCGAGGGCATTGATGTTATCGCCGCTGAGGGCCGGTCCCGCGCTCGAGTCGGCACCGAAGCGGAGAAAGCTCTGGCTGGCGCGGTCGAAACGATTCAGGCCGCCGTCCTCGGTGCCCACCCAGAGGTACCCCTCGCGATCTTCGACGATGCAACGGATGAGATTGGCCGAAAGGCTGTGAGGCTTGGATGGGTCCGCCAGGTACACGGTGAAGGTATAGCCGTCGTAGCGGTTCAGACCTTCATTGGTGCCGCACCAGAGGAAGCCCTGACGGTCCTGAAAGAAGCAGTTGACCTTGCTGTGGGAGAGCCCCTGATCGATGGTATAGTTGCGGAACTGCAGCTCGCGTTCCTGGCTGTTGCCGGGGCCGGCCCGGAGCACAGCCGGGAGAATCGCGCAAAGAAGTCCCGCGAACAGCCGGAACAGGGAGAATCGGCTTGATTTCACCTGGATCGGTCCCTTTCAGGCAGCGTTGGTGCCGGGCGAAGAAAGGATTAGAACCCTCCATTTTACAGTTTTGCCGCCTTTTTATCAAGAAAAAACTGCATCCCCTTGACCGTTTACATGCTCCTTTGGCCGTTTGTCCAATTGGGGTTGCGCCGGCGACGAAATTGATGTATACTACAACGTCAGCCTGAATGTCGGTCTGCCGCGCTGCTCCCCCGGGTTCACCGGCAGAACATCCTCATTTCCATCCTGTGCAGGGCCATGAAAGAACTCAGGACGCTGATCATCGACGACGAATGGCTCATCCGCCTTGAACTCAGGCGGATGCTTCAGCCGCTACTGAACATCCGTATCGTCGGCGAGGCGGCCACCGTCGCGGAGGCTGTCCAGCTTGCGGAGACACAGCATCCCGATCTCGTTTTTCTCGACCTGCAGCTGGGGGATGGTTCAGGACTCGATTTTCTCAACCAGTCGCAGGCTTCCTTTTCGCTGATCTTTATCACCGCCTTCGAGTACACGCTTCCCAAGCTTCTCCCGCGTCCACCGCTGGCCTGCCTGGCCAAACCCATCAATAAGGAAAAACTGTTCGCTGTACTACATGCTCTGCAAAAAGGTGAAGGAGTACAGGTATGAACAAATGGTTACGCTTGACCGCTCTCTCTCTGTTCGTTTCACTATCGGCGCTTTACGCCCAGGGTACCCTGACTGGCGTGGTGCTGGATAGTGCCAAAGCGGATCCCCTCATCGGCGCCAATGTCTATCTGGTCGGGACGGCTCTTGGCAGCGTCACCGATATCGAGGGTAAGTATCGTATTGTCAACGTGCCGGAAGGCAGCTATACCTTGCGCATCTCCTATATTGGCTACCGGACCCGGAATCTCCGGGTTCAGGTAGCCGCCGGCCAGACCCTGCAGCGTAACATCCGGCTGGTTTCGGATGTCGCCAAGGGCATCAGCGTGGACGTCACCGCCCAGGCGATCGGCCAGGTGGCGGCGATCAACCAGCAGATCAGCGCCAAGACCATCGTCAATGTGATCTCGGAGGAGAAGATCCAGGAGCTGCCGGACGCCAATGCCGCCGAATCGATCGGCCGTCTGCCAGGCGTTTCGATCCTGCGCTCCGGCGGCGAGGCCAACAAGGTGATCCTGCGCGGCCTTGAGGACAAGTTCACGGTCATCACCGTCGACGGTGTCAAGATTCCCCCCACCGATGCCACCAGCCGCGGCGTCGACCTCAGCACGTTGTCGCAGAGTTCGCTTGCGGGCATCGAGCTGTATAAAGCCCAGACCCCTGACAAGGACGGCGACGCCCTGGCAGGCAGCATCAATCTGGTCACTAAAAAGGCTCCGGAGAACCGGGAACTCCGGTTGACGATGAAGGGTGGTTACAATCGGCTGGAGAAATCAGCCGAACAGTATGATGCCTCCTTCCATTACGGCGAACGCTTTTTCAACAGCCTGATCGGCGTCCAGCTTGCGGGGAATCTCGAAAGACGCGTCCGCAGCAATGAACAGATCGATGTAAATTATAATCAGAGCCTCGACTTTGGCCGGGATTATTTCATCAACGATTTTTCGGTCGAGTATACCGACGAAGTGCGCAAGCGGGGCGGGTTCAGCGTGCTGCTCGACTGGAACACGCCGGACAACGGCACCATCAAGCTGAATAATGTCTTCGGCCAGACCAACCGCGATTACTTTTTTGCCACGCGGGATTATCCCTCCAACGGCGGCGGGAGTCAGCAGGGCAATCCCACCTTCGACTATCGCGACCGGGAGCAGGAGATCAACACCTTCACCAGCGCGCTGACCGGCGACAACCATCTCATCGGTTTGAATGTCAAGTGGGGCGTTTCCTTCGGCCAGTCCAAGGGCAATTTCCCCTATGACTATCAGACCATCTTTGTCGGTGTCGATGCGATGAAGTATTCGCCCATGTTTCATGACCATCCCGAGCGGCTTATCGACTATGCGAACACTAACTATTCCGATTTTGGCTTGAATTGGGCCTACAACCGGGGTCAGCGTAACCTCGACAAGGAGCGCACGGCCTCACTGGATATCGCAAGACCCTTCACGCTGACACCCTTCCTCTCCGGTGAACTCAAGGTGGGCGGCAAGTACAAGATCAAGGACCGCAGCAACTCCCGGTTCGAGGATTTCACGCCCTACTATCTCGGCAAATGGCAGCCCTACGAGATGCTACCGGATGGAACCTTCCGCAACAAGAATTTTGCCGGCACCCCGTTTGAGAATTGGGCCTCCAAGGCGATCAGCGGCAGCGGCATTGCCATCGACCAGTTCTTCCAGGATCCGGTTTCGCGAAAAATCTACGGCAGCTACGACCTGATGCCGATCATCGACAAGGATCGGATGCGGCAGTGGTACGAACTCAATCGGTACGGCATCGACAAAACGAAAAATGTCCATGAGGTCTGGAATAATCCCCTCTATGAATATGACGACTATAATATCACCGAGCGCGTAGGGGCGGGCTACATCATGGGCACCCTGAATTTAGGGCAAATCGCTACGGTAATCGGCGGCGTCCGGATTGAACAGGAAGATAATGATTATCTCGCCGGCTATATGCCAAAAGCCTCTTCCGGATTCCCGATCTCGCCGAATGCAGTCCGGGATACGACCTCGGACGCCTCGCAACAGGTTGTCCTGCCCAATGTCAATGTCGCATTTGCGCCCTTCAGTTTTATGAAGCTGCGCATGGCCGCCTTCAAGGCCCTCGCCCGCCCCGATTTCAACATGCGCCTGGACCGCTATATCGCCGGCCGAGGCGCCGAGGTCGGCAGCAATTTTGAGGTGATGGTCGGCAACCCCGACCTGAAAACCGCCGACGCCTGGAACTATGAGGTCAATCCGACCTTTTTCAGCAAAACCATCGGCCTGATCTCGCTCTCGGCCTACTATAAAGAAATCAATAACATGTATCACATGCTCAACGATTTTGGCACCACCGGCGATACCCTGATCCAGCGCTTCGGCATCAACTGGGCAAGCCAGATGCTTGGCACCTCGTACAGTCTGACACTACCCTATAACTCTCCCAAACCGACCAAGGTGTGGGGCTTCGAGTTTGAACACCAGGTCAACTTTAATTTTCTGCCGGGCTTGCTGAAGAATATCGTCCTCTCCTATAATGCCTCGGTTGTCCGTTCCGAAGCCTATATATATACCGCCCGTCTCGATTCGGTGTTCTATGATCCACCCGGTCCGATCAAGGGCAGCTGGAAAAAGTTCAATGCACTGGACGAGGACAAGCGGAAACTGGAAAACATGCCCGAATTCTTCGGCAACATCGCCCTGGGTTATGATATCGGCCGCTTCTCGGGCCGGATCTCGCTCTACCATCAGGGGGAGCATAACGTCTCCTACTCGGCCAGCGGCCTGAGCGATGTGGTCACTAACGCCTACACCCGCATCGATCTCGCCCTCAAACAGGGGATCACCAGGAATATTGCCCTTGTTCTCAACGTCAACAACCTGACGGATGTCGAAGAGGGCAACTCGGTGCGCAACCGCGTCCGCAATTGGACGCTGTTCAACCAGAGCGAAAAGTACGGCACTACCGCTGACTTTGGCGTCACGATGAACTTTTAATCCAGTCAGGAGGTGATGAAGGCAAGCCATTGCGAGCAGTCTCAATCCACGCACCATCATCCATCAAAAGGAGGAACACATGCGCTTTAGAGTCATGACATTGCTGGCTTTCGCGCTGTTCTGCGGGGCGTTTGCACTGTTTAGCCAGGACGTGATCGTGCCGATCATGCCATCGGACGGCAGTGCGGCCCTTATGGTCAACGCGCAGGTAGCTGCCGACACGGCTGGCCGCGGATTCAGAGCAGACCGGATCTATGAATTCAAGCGCGGCGAGATCTATCTCCAGAATGCCACGCTGACGGTTCCAGCCGGGCAGACCATCCGTTTCCGCGCCAGTGCAGGCGAGGGCCCGAAACCTGTTATCTATCTTTGGCCGACTGGTACGGGCTCCAATCCCACCCGTCCACCAGGATGGAGCATCAGCCTAAACGGCGCCCATGCAGAGGTCAAAGGCATCTGCATGACAGGTATTTACGAATACGAGCCCACGGCGGCCGATAATATGCAGGGTGGGCTGATCCAGACTCAGACGGCCGAAGGCGGCAGCATCGTGGTCGATGACTGCATCTTCTCCAACACAAACGGCAACCACATTAGGACCAATACCAGCACCAAAAAGGTAATCGCCACCAATTGTATCTTCGCCAATATGGGCAACCTGGTGACCTCCAATTTTGGCGCCGGCAAGGCCTTCGACCTTCGCGACGTCGCCTGCGATTCGTTCGTGGTCCGCAACTGTACGTTCGTTAATTATCAGGACCGCCCCATCCGTCACTGGAATGCCACCTCGACCAAGCCCATCATCCACGGCCTGATCGACCACAATACCTTTGTCAACGGTATGGGCTTCCACGGCTTGCTGTCGCTCGGCGGTGTCGGCAAGGATATGACCATCACCAACAACCTCTTTATCGATGCCTTCGCCCTCGGCGAAGATTCAACCGATGTCACCCGCGCTGCGGAATGGGCCAACACCGGCGAAGTCTATGCCAACGGCAACAACAAGATCACCTGGATCTTTACGTCGCCCAATGACACCACCAAATGGAAGGTGAGCAACAACTATTGGACCATCAGCGATTCCGGCTGGGCCTTTTTGAATGCCTTCAAATTCGGTCCGGCCAATCCGCTTTCCGCTCATATCCAGAATAAACTGGGCGCCGGTGCGGCTACCGCGTTCACCTATCTGGATCTCAAACCCGCCAAAATCCCGAAGCTGATGACCAACCTGATGCGCTGGTATGAATCGCCCACCGGCGGCAACAAGACCAAGGACAAGGCCAATTATGTCCGCGCGCGCGACGATTTCGACCGCCGTTTCATCGAATTCTTCCGCGACACCATGGATGTCTCCTATCCGACCTCCTCGGTGGCCTATATGGGCGGCGAAAATGGCATGCCCGCCGGCGATCTCAACTGGTTCCCTGACAAGAAGGCCCAGTGGCAGGAACTGGCTGCGGCCACACCGATAGCCGAGGCGCGCATCGATGCCAACAACGATTTTATCGCTGACCTCAAAGGCCAGATCGTTACCCTTGTCGGCACGGTCACTTCCCCCAACTACCGTCCCGGCGGCCTGCAGTATTATATGCAGGATGCCACCGGCGGTATCAATATCTTCGCCAGCTCCGTGGTCTATGATCTCAAGGTTGGCGATGTCATCAAGATCACCGGCAAGATCGATCAATACAATGGCCTGGTCGAGATCGTCCCTGCGGCGGCCACCGATATCGTCACCCTGAGCCGCGGCGCTGCGGTTTCCCCGCTGCCGATGACCAAGGCCGACATGAACGAGGCCACAGAAGGGGTGCTGGCGATGCTGTTCCGCTATCGGCTCGTCGATGCCACCAAGTGGCCGGCTGCCGGCAAGAATGCTACCGTCCAGTTCACCAACGGCACGGATGTCGTCGATGTCTACATTGACAAGGATGTCGATATCGCCGGCACAACGCCGCCGGCCGGCTGGGTCAATCTCGTGGGCAACATCGAGCAGTTCACCACCGCGACTCCGGCCAACACCGGCTACGAGATTCGCCCCCGCGGAGTGGCGGACTTTATCCTCATCACCGGCGTCGCCGAGAATGATGGCAGTCTGCCGACCCATTATGCCCTGTCTCAGAACTACCCCAACCCCTTCAACCCGGTGACCACCTTTGCTTTCGACATGCCGGAAAATGGCGATGTCCGCATCGTGGTTTATGACCTGCTGGGCAAGGTAGTTGCGACCCTGCACGACGGCAAGCTTGCCGCCGGTTACCACAAGTTCAATTTCAACGGCGTCAGTGTCCCGAGCGGCATCTATTTCTATCGCGTCGAGAGCAAGAATTTCTCCGACGTGAAAAAGATGACGCTCGTCAAGTAGGTTCCATTGCCCTCAAGGTGCGAGGAGGTGGGAGTGCACCCGCCGTCTCGCACCTTTCTTTTTATCCATGGCGGGGAGCGCCCGCTCCCCGTTTTTATTACAGCCTCACATGCTGGACAGGTGTCTGATGAATCTCCTTCGCAAGCCCTCTAATTATGCCCCGGCTGCGGTATGCCTCCTGGCCGCGCTGACTCTGATGGCGCATGCCGGCGCGCCGGCCCCCGTTGCGGGCTGGGAGCAGGTGCCGCTGATTCTCGAGCGCATCGCACCGCCCGCCTTCCCGGACCGGGATTGGGACATCACCCGGTTCGGGGCGTTAGGCGACGGCCACAGCGACTGCACCGAGGCCATCCGCCGGGCGATTGCGGCATGCGCCGACTCAGGAGGAGGACGGGTGGTCGTCCCCGCAGGCACCTTTCTCACCGGCACCATTCATCTCCGTAGCCATGTCAACCTCCATCTCGCCAACGGGGCGACGTTGCTTTTCAGCACCGACCCGGCCGCCTATCTCCCAGTGGTCTTAACGCGCTATGAAGGGGCCGAGTTGATGAATTACTCCCCCTTTATCTATGCCTATGGTCAGGAGGATATCGCCATCACCGGCAGTGGCACCCTCGATGGCCAGGGCGAAGCAGGCGGCTGGTGGACCTGGAAGCGCATTGAGGAGAGCACAGTTGCGAATCGCCCGTACGGCGGAGAATCGGACCGCGAGCGCCTGGTGCGGATGAATCGCGAAGGCACTCCCGTGGCCGAACGCGTTTTCGGACCGGGCTTTCATCTCCGCCCCAATTTCATCCAACCCTACAACTGCCGGAATGTCCTGATTGAAGGTGTCCGTATTGTGAATTCCCCGATGTGGGAGATTCATCCAGTGCTCTGCACCAACGTCATCATCCGCGGGGTGCACATCGACAGCCACGGTCCCAATAATGACGGGTGCGATCCGGAGAGCTGCCGGGATGTGCTGATCGAAGCGTGTTATTTCGATACCGGCGATGACTGCATCGCCATCAAATCAGGGCGCAATGAGGACGGTCGCCGCATTAATGTGCCCAGCGAGAACATCATCATTCGCGGTTGTCAGATGAAGGAGGGCCACGGGGGCGTGGTCATCGGCAGCGAGATCTCGGGGAGCTGCCGCAACGTCTTCGCCGAGGATTGCACCATGGACAGCCCCAATCTCGAGCGGGCTCTGCGCATCAAGACCAATTCATACCGCGGCGGCGTGGTAGAAAACATTTATATGCGCAACATCCGCATCGGCGAGGTCAAGGAGGCGGTGCTCCTCGTCGATTTTAACTATCAGGAGGGCGACGGCGGCCGGTTCACACCAATAGTCCGCGACCTCCAGTTGGAACGGGTTACCAGCCAGAAAAGCCGGCATGCCCTCCATCTTGTTGGCTACGAACGCTCCCCCGTCCGCAATATTCTCATCACCGACTGCCGTTTTGACGGGGTGGAGCGAGGCAACGTCCTCGAGCAGGTCACCGGGCTCAAGATGGAACGCGTTCTCATCAACGGCCAATCCGCCGATACCCCGGCCTCTTGGGCGGAGAAAATGGCTGGCTCGGTGATGCATCGCCGTCCCGGTGCCTACGATGACTGGGATTATGTGACCGGCACTGTACTCACCGGTATCGAGGCGCTCTGGCGCGCGACCGGCGATCCGCGCTATTTTGACTATATCCGTAGCACGGTGGATTCCGTAGTCAGCCCGCTCGGTGCCATCGCCGGGTATAAAGCCGACGAGTACAACATCGATGAGGTGCGCGAGGGGACACTCCTGCTTTTCCTTGCCAAGGAGACCGGTGAGCTGCGATACAAAGTCGCTGCCGACCTCCTCCGCCAGCAGCTGCGCGAGCAGCCGCGCACCCGCTCGGGCGGCTTCTGGCACAAACAGCGCTATCCCTGGCAAATGTGGCTCGACGGTCTCTATATGGGCAGCCCCTTTTATGCCGGCTATGGCGTCCGCTACCATGAGCCTGCGGATCTGGATGATGTCGTCCGTCAGTTTACCCTGATTGACCAGCACCTGCGCGACCCCCGGACCGGCCTCTACTTTCATGGTTGGGACGAGAGCGGACAGCAGAGCTGGGCCGATCCGCGCAGCGGTTGCAGCCCAAGTTTATGGGGCCGCGGCGTCGGCTGGTACGCCATGGCCCTGGTCGACGTCCTCGACGATCTGCCCTCCGGTCATGCCGGCCGTGATTCGCTGCTACAGATACTCCGCCGCCTCGCACCGGCGCTGGCCCGCGTTCAGGATCCCGGGACCGGCCTCTGGTGGCAGGTCCTCGACCAGGGCGGCCGTGAGGGCAACTATCTGGAATCCTCGGCCTCGGCGATGTTCGTCTATACGCTGGCCAAGGGGGTACGCCTCGGCTACCTCGATGCGGAGTGGATGAAAACCGCCGAAAAGGGTTTTCGGGGTATTCTCACAGCTTTTATCCGGGCCAACCCCGATGGCACATACTCGCTGACACACACCTGCAAGACCGCCGGACTCGGCTATGGCCGCGACGGCTCTTACGACTATTATGTCCACCAGACCGAATACGGCGATGACGATGGCAAGGGTGTGGGACCCTTCATCCTCGCCAGTGTCGAGATGGAACTGCTCCGCAAGAAATGAGCTGCAAGGAGTACACCATGAAAAAATTCGCTACGCTTCTCCTGCTGTCTGCGGCGTTGCTGTCGGCCTGCACGGCCCAGGTCAGCGACAAGATAAAAAAGGAGTACCCGGCTGCCCTGACACTCCACCTGCGCAATCCGCTCCCTACCGCTAGGATGGACGAGATCGTGGCCATTCCGCTCGAGCAGGTTAAGGTCAGGGCTGCCGATTTTAATCCCCGCGCCATCCTCCTGATAGCCATGGGCCGGGAGGTACCTGCGCAGCACGATGATGCTGACGGCGACGGCACGCCGGACCGGATTCTCGCCAACCTCGATCTGCGCGGCCGCCAAAAGGTCAAATTGACCATCCGCTATGCCCGCTCCGGGGTCAAGGAGCGCATCTATACCCAGCGCACCCAGGCGGAGCTCTCCGCCAAATTCGGCGGTGACTGGAAGGATCACAAATACCTCGGCGGGACTTTTCACAATATCGATGCCATCACGGTCCCCAAGGAACATACCGACCACTCGGGCTATTTCCGGTATGAGGGTCCGGGCTGGGAATCGGACAAGGTGGGCTACCGCTTTTACCTCGACTGGCGCAATGCCACCGACCTCTACGGCAAAAAGACCACCGCGCTGGTCCTGCAGAATGTCGGCCTCGACGGTTTTGAATCTTACCATCATATGGCCGATTGGGGTATGGATATCCTCAAGGTAGGCGACGCCCTGGGGATCGGCACCATCGCGTGGTGGGACGGTCAGAAAGCCAACCGGATTGCAGTGACCGACAGCGTCCGCTGCCGCATCGCCACGGTGGGGCCGCTGCTGTCGCGCATCCGCACCGATTATTTTGGCTGGAAGGCCGGTCCGAACACTCTCAACCTGCATAGCGACCTCTCCATCTGTGCCGGCAGTCGAATGACCCGCCATCTCGTGATGATCCATGGCGGGATCGACAATCTGTGCACCGGTCTGGTCAAGCTGCCCGATACCGAACGGATCCCGCCACCGGCGGCAGGAGAGTATACCTGGCTGGCCACCTGGGGGGTTCAGAGCCTCAACAACGACCATCTAGGCATGGCGGTGCTGTTCCGCCGCTCTGACCTGATGGAAGAAACGGAGGACGGCCTCAATCACGTTGCGGTTCTCAAGCCGGAAGGTGGCCGCCTCGAATACTATTTTCTCGGCGCCTGGGCGCTTGAACCCGGCGGCATCACGACCCGGGAGGCCTTTGCCACCATGCTGGCTGAAACGGCCGCCCGGCTGAATAACCCGGTCATCATCGAATAGGAAGGAAGAAGGAGAATGCAGGTACGCTATGTCGCCGACGCGGTACGTTTTCAGCGGATGACCACCGCCGAGCTGCGTCAGGCCTTTCTGGTGGAGGCGCTGTTTCGACCGCAACAGCTGCAGTTGTTCTATATCGAGGTGGACCGTTGTATCCTGGGCTCGGCGGTGCCGGGAGCTGAACCCCTCGCTCTGCAGTCGGCCCGGGAGCTGGCCTCCGACTTTTTCTGCCAGCGCCGTGAACTCGGCGTGCTCAATATCGGCGCCCGGGGTGCGGTGACGGTCGATGGCCAGCGCTTTGCGATGGACCCCAGGGACGGCCTCTACGTCGGCCGAGGCAACCGCGAGGTCCTCTTCACCAGCGACCATGCCGACGAGCCCGCCCTTTTTTATCTCGTCAGTTTTCCGGCACATGCCGCCTATCCTGTGCGCCACGCCCGCTGGGCGGACGCTGAAGCCCAGAGGCTGGGCTCGACGGAAAGTGCCAATGCCCGGACCATCTATCGCTATATCCACCCGCGCGGCATCCAAAGCTGTCAACTGGTGATGGGTTTCACCGTGCTTGAGCCGGGCAACGTCTGGAATACCATGCCACCGCACACGCACGAGCGCCGCATGGAGGCCTATCTTTATTTCGACATGGACGCCGAGGCGCGCGTTTTTCATCTGATGGGTACGGCGCAGGAGACCCGGCACCTGGTTGTGGCCGATCGTCAGGTGGTGATCTCGCCGAGTTGGTCGATCCATTCCGGCGTAGGTACCAGCCGTTATACCTTCTGCTGGAGTATGGGCGGTGAGAACCAGACTTTTGAAGATATGGACGGCATCGAGATCGGCGATTTACGTTAATCTGGAGTAAACATGATTCTGGACAAGTTCCGATTGGATGGCCGGGTGGCCATCGTCACCGGGGCTGCGCGCGGGCTCGGGCAGGGGATGGCTCTTGGGCTGGCCGAAGCGGGGGCGGATATCGTCGCCGTAGATATTCTGGACTTGGCGGAAAGCCGCGACAAAATCGAGGCTTTGGGGCGGCGCTGCTGTCCGGTCACCGCCGACCTTTCCCGCAAGGAGAGCACAGCGGAGATCATATCGGCGGCACAAGCCGCGATGGGATCGATCGATATCCTGGTCAACAACGCCGGCATTATCCGCCGCCAGCCGCTGCTTGAATTCAGCGAAAAAAACTGGGATGACGTCCTCGATATCAATTTGCGCAGCCTCTTTTTCCTGAGCCAGGCGGCGGCGCGGATCATGGTCCAGCAAGGGCGCGGTGGTCGGATCATCAGTGTGGCTTCGATGCTCTCCTTCCAGGGAGGGATCCTGGTGCCTTCCTACACGGCGGCCAAGAGCGGGGTGATGGGACTGACGCGCGCCCTGGCCAATGAGCTCTCGCCGTACGGCATCACCGCCAACGCCATCGCGCCGGGCTATATGGCAACCGACAACACCGCCGCACTACAGGCCGATCCGGTGCGCAACAAGGCGATTCTTGAGCGTATCCCGGCCGGCCGCTGGGGCACGCCGGAGGATGTGCAGGGGGTGGTCGTCTTTCTCGCCTCCGCCGCGGCGGCCTATGTCACCGGCTATACCATCGCTGTCGATGGCGGCTGGCTGGCGAGATGAGAGACTATCTCACAGAGGCGCGGAGGCACAAAGGGCGAGAAAAAAGCGCAAAGGAGTGGTCTCACTCCGTGTCTCCGTGAGAAATTATTTTTTCTTGGGAGAAAACCGACTGATGCTTTTATTTGCCAGGGGATCCGTTACCGACGTGCTCGATGGCGAAGCTCTGCGCGAGGGGCTCTTCACCGCCCTCGACAAACTTGGTCCACGCCGGCGGGTGATCGCCCTGCCGCCCGATTTCACGCGGTTTCATTCGCGCGCCGGTGAACTCACCGCTGCTGCGCGGGAATACTATGGCCCTAACCTGACCGACGTTCTGCCGGCCCTCGGCACCCACAAGCCGATGAGCGACGCCGAGATCGCCGCGATGTTTCCCTCCATACCAACCCGGCTCTTTCGGGTGCACGATTTTCGCCACGGCTTCGAGACCCTGGGCGAAGTTGATGCCGCCTACATCCGCGAGATATCAGAAGGGAGAGTGGATTACGCCTGGCCGGCCCAAATCTCCCGTTATATCGCCCGCAGCAAACATGACCTGATCCTCTCCATCGGACAGGTGGTGCCGCATGAGGTGGCGGGCATGGCCAGCTACAACAAGAATATCTTCGTCGGCACCGGCGGCGCCGAAGGCATCAACAAGAGCCATTTTATCGGGGCCGCCTATGGTATGGAGCGCATTATGGGGCGGGCGGATAACCCGGTGCGCGATGCCTTCAATTATGCCTCTCTTCATTTTGCCCGTCATCTGCCTATTCTCTATGTGCTGACGGTCATCGGCAAGGGAAGCGCAGGCAATCTGGTCGTGCGCGGCCTCTTCATCGGTGATGATGAGGAGTGCTTCCAGCGCGCCAGCGCCCTCTCCCTCCAGGTCAATTTTGAGATGCTTGATCAACCGCTCTTCAAGGTGGTGGTTTATCTCGACCCGCACGAATTCAAGACCACCTGGCTGGGAAACAAGGCCATCTACCGCACTCGTATGGCCATCGCGGATGGTGGGGAACTGGTCATCCTCGCCCCCGGACTCCGGGAGTTCGGCGAAGACGGGCAGATGGACAAGCTCATCCGCAAATACGGTTATTATGGAACACAGCGCGTCCTTGAAGCGGTGCAGGCGAATGCGGACCTGCAGGAGAACCTGGGCGCTGCCGCCCATCTCATCCACGGCTCCTCCGAGGGACGGTTCTCCATCACCTACTGTCCCGGTCACATGACCGCCGAAGAGATCACCGGGGTGGGCTTTCGCCATGCCGACCTCAAGAAAATGGCCAAACGCTATCCCTGGGAGATTCTCCAGGACGGCTGGAACCGCACCGCCGACGGCGAGCGCTATTTTTACATCTCCAATCCCGCCCTGGGCCTCTGGGCGGTGGCGGAACGGTTTACATCATAACAGCGCTCACAAAGACATGGAGGCACAAGGATAAGAGATGATAAGTCGGTTTTTCTCAGAGTGCCGCTGTGCCTCCGTGAGGACATTGTAATGGATAAGGCCAGTATGAGTTCACTATTGATCAAATCCCCCGGCCACTGCCGCTATGACGCGATCTCGCTTGGCGAAGTGATGCTCCGTCTTGACCCTGGCGAGGGGCGCATTCATACAGCACGTGCCTTCCGCGCCTGGGAGGGCGGGGGAGAGTACAATGTCGCCCGCGGACTGCGCCGCTGCTTCGGGATGCGCACCGCCGTGGTCACCGCCCTTGCTGACAATCCGGTCGGACGGTTGATTGAGGATTTCATCCTCCAAGGCGGAGTCGATACCGGCTGGATCCTCTGGGTTCCCTACGACGGCATCGGCCGCTGCGTGCGCAACGGCCTCAACTTCACCGAGCGCGGCTTCGGGGTGCGCGGGGCGGTCGGCTGTTCAGATCGCGGTCACACCGCCGCCTCGCAGCTCAAGCCCGGCGAGATCGATTGGGAGGAGCTTTTCGGCGTCGAAGGTGTGCGCTGGTTTCATACCGGCGGCATCTTCGCCGCCCTCTCTGAAACCACCGCCGAGGTTGTCCTCGAGGCGATGAAGGCGGCGCGGCGTCACCGGACGGTCATCTCCTACGATCTCAATTACCGCCCCTCGCTCTGGAAAAACATCGGCGGCGTCGACCGGGCGCGTGCGGTCAACCGTGCCATTGCCCCCTTTGTGGATGTCATGATCGGCAACGAGGAAGATTTTTCTGCCGCCCTGGGGCTGGAGGTCGAGGGAGTCGACGACATACTGGTTGATCTCGACGTGAGCTGTTTCACGAAGATGATCACCCGCGCCGTGGCCGAATTCCCCAATTTCAGGGTGGTCGCCACCACCTTGCGCGGGGTCCGGAGCGCCGGCCTCAACGACTGGGGGGCTATCTGCTGGCACGACGGGCAGTTTTTTGAGGCCCCGCAGCGGCGCGGCCTCGAGATCTTCGATCGCGTCGGTGGAGGCGACAGCTTCGCCTCGGGTCTGATCTATGGCTTTCTCAGCGGCGGCGACGCCCAGCGCGCTGTCGATCTCGGCGCAGCCCACGGCGCCCTGGCTATGACCACACCCGGCGATACCTCCATGGCAACCTTGCAGGAGGTCGAGCGCCTGGCGGCCGGCGGCTCCGCCCGTGTGCAAAGATGATAAAGTATTTCTCACGAGGCACGGAGAGAAGGCAGCAGCATCCTCAATAGACAGGTTCTTTCAAGCCTTTTACCTGTGGGCCGCTGTGACTCTACCTCCGTGTGGAAGGTCATGGGATCCAAATCAGATCACATTAACAGGGAGAAGTGATATGAGAAAACTGCTATGGATTGCGGTCGGCCTCATCGCCTTAGCCGGAATGGCCTTCGGCCAGAACTATGTCGATGTCACCCCCGGCGACGGCACACTCTCGGCCGCCCTCGCCGCGGCCAATGACAGCGACGTTTTTCGTCTCATCCCCGGCGCCGAGTACACCGAATCGGTCAACAAGACCCTCGGCACGGTTGTGGACAAGCGCATCGCCATCGTCGCCGACGGCGATGGCTCGATCAAACCCGTCGTTAAAATCCTCACCGATCCCGCCGAAGGCACCTGCCAGTTCTTCCAGGTCGGCAACAACGGCTCCCTGCTCTTGGCGGGCCTCGAATTCGACGGGGCAGTCAACAACAGCAAGTCCGTCTCCTACTTGGCGCGCTGCTACATGGGGGAAACTCCGGCTCCGGCCGCTATCAAAAAGATCCATCTCGAGAGTTGCGTGGTCAAAAACTTGAAGGGCAATGTGATCGATGGGGCCAATACCAACCTGGCTGGCAACGTCGTTGTCGACTCCACCATCGTCAACAACTGTATCGTCCATGATACCTATACCCTGGTACATTATAAATATGCCGCCTCCAACTACATCCAGGTGACCAATTCGACCATGTATAACATCACCAGCTATGGCATGCGTATCGCCGGGTATGGTTACACGGTGCTGACCGAAACCCCGGAAGTCCATATTGATCACACGACCTGGTATAACATAGGGCTGACTGATTTGCGCGAGATCATCCTTGCGGAGAAAGGATTGACTACCTATTTCCAGAAACCCTGGTACATAACGAATTCCATCTTTTCGACACAAACAACGTGGGAGACCAGCAGTAAAACGGCCATCAACATCAAAGAGACTCTCAATGACAATATGGCCACCATCACCAACATCTGCATGTGGCAGCTAAGCTCCAAGAAAAACTGGCTCAAGCACACTGTAAAGGACACCATTCGCATGGATCCCGGCTTCGCAGACCCGGCCAATGGCGATTTCACCATCCCGGCCGGCTCGCTGCTGCTCACCTACGGCAGCGACGGCGGTCCGGTCGGTGACAAGCGCTGGACCAACAACGCCTCGGCGGTGGCGCAGCCCGGACTCCAACCCGCGGGGTTCCAACTGTCGCAGAACTACCCCAACCCCTTCAATCCCGCCACCACCATCACCTTCAGCCTGCAAGCGGCGGGTTTGGCAAAACTTGCCGTCTACGATGCGCTCGGACGCGAGGTCGCGGTGCTGGCCCAGGGGATCCTCTCCCAGGGCCGCCATGCTTGCCGTTTTGCAGCCGATGGCCTGGCCTCTGGTCTCTATTTCTACAAGCTCACAGCAGCCGGCCAGGTCTGGACGAAAAAGATGGTGCTGATGCAGTAAGATTGGTGTAAAGACGGGATAGGAGTCGATGGCAAGAAAGAGCAGAGTAGCGATCCTCGGTTTCATCCTGGCGGCGGGCGTGATGAGAATGCCCGCCCAAACCCCCGCCTTTCCCGGCGCCGAGGGGGCAGGGCGTTATACCAAAGGCGGCCGCGGCGGTTCAGTCTATGAGGTGACCAACCTCAATGACAGCGGCCCGGGTTCCCTGCGCGAGGCGATCAATAAGGGAGGTGCCCGGACTATCGTCTTTCGCGTCTCCGGCACGATCCGCCTCAGGTCCGAGTTGAATATCAAGAATGCCTGGCTTACAGTCGCCGGCCAGACTGCCCCAGGCGATGGCATCTGCATCGCCGACCACGACGTCCAGATCAGTGCGAATCAGATCATACTGCGCCACCTGCGCCTCCGCCTCGGCGACTCGCTCAAGACCGAGGAGGATACGATCTGGGGGCGCTATCATAAGAACATCATCATCGACCACTGCTCGGCCAGTTGGAGCGTCGACGAGTCCATGTCTTTCTACGACAATGACAGCCTTACCATCCAGTGGTGCCTCATCGCCGAAAGCCTCTATCTCTCGACCCATCCCAAGGGCGCCCACGGCTATGGCGGCATCTGGGGCGGCCGGAATTCCAGCTTTCATCATAACCTCTTCGCGCATCACTCCAGCCGCACACCGCGCTTTGCTGGCGGCGAGACCGCCAGCTGCGTCAATGTCGACTACCGCAATAACGTCATTTATAACTGGGGTTTCAACAGCGCCTACGGCGGCCATGGCGGCACCATCAACATGGTGGCCAATTACTACAAGTACGGCCCGGCCACCAAAAGCGGGGTGCGCTACCGCATCGTCGAACCCTCGGATGGCAAGGGGAAATGGTACATCGAGGAGAATTACGTCACCGGTTCGCCGGCCATCACCGCCGACAATTGGGCGGGCGGTGTGCAAGGCGCTTACGGGGCGGAATCCTTGAGCAGGGCGTACGAACCCCATCCCTTTGTGCCTATCACCCAGCACGCCGCCACGGAGGCCTATCGGCGCGTGCTCGAGTACGCCGGGGCGACCCTGCCGAAGCGGGATGCGGTCGACAGCCGGATCATTCAGGATGTGATCAACGGCACCGCCACTTTCGAGGGCTCCGGATACAAACGAGCGAACAGTGTTCCCGATCCTTCGCTGATCTGCGGCATCATCGATTCGCAGAATCAGGCCGGTGGCTGGCCCGAACTGTTCAGTCTACCGGCCCCGGAGGACGGCGATCATGACGGGATGCCCGATTACTGGGAAAACGCCAACGGTCTCAATCCCGCCGATCCCGGGGACCGCAACCTCCTCAACTCCGAGGGCTATACTCAACTCGAGCTCTACCTCAACAGCCTGACCGGAGCCACGACCGGGGTGGAGGAGGTGCATCCCGCGGCAAAGCCGGCGAATTTCACGCTCGCGCAGAATTATCCCAATCCCTTCAATCAGGGGACGACTTTACAATTCACTCTTCCGGAGGCGGGCGAAGTGGAAGGGACGATCTATGATGTGGCCAGCCGCGTCGTGCGGCGGATGAGAGGCGGTATATTCACCGCCGGGACCCACTTCTGGCGGTGGGACGGCCGCGATGAAGCGGACCGGCCTGCCGCTTCGGGACTCTATCTCGTTCGCCTCCGCTTTCGACAACAGCACAAGGTTATCAAACTGCAACTCCTGCGCTGAACAGGACTGCTGTCGTCCAGACCGCTCGCCAGCGAGCGCTAGAGAAGGAGTACCTATGGGATTAACTGGATCGTGGAGCAGGAGGGGAACGTGTGTGGTGCTGTTCCTCCTGTTCGCCCTTGCCGGCGTCCAGGCGCAGACGCGCAGCCGCATTAGCGGCACGGTCAAGGATGCCGCGAGTGGAGAGGCCCTGCCCGGTGTCAATGTCGTCATCGACGGCACCTCTCTCGGCGCCATCACCAACCTCAAGGGCGATTATATCATCATCAATGTCCCGGTTGGCACGGTCACCGTCCGGGCTTCGATGATGGGCTATACGACGCAAAAACTCACCGAGGTGATGGTCTCTTCCGATCGTATCGCCCGGGCGGATTTTGTTCTGCGGCAGACGGTTCTGCAGGGGAGCGAGGTCGTGGTTCGAGCGCAGCGGGATGAGCTGCATCTCGAAGTCTCGAATACCCAGATGGTGGTCAGTGACGCCCAGCTTCAGGACGCCACCGGCATCCGCGAGGTGAATGCCTTTCTCACCAAACTGCCCGGCGTCTCGACCGATAACGGCTACTTGACCATCCGCGGCGGCTCCGCCGATCAGACCGGGATGCTCGTCAATGGTCTCTCCTATATCAATGCCGCGGCCGGTAATGCCGAGACCAGTATTCCCCTCAGCGCCATCGAGCAGATCTCTCTGATGTCCGGCGGCTATAATGCCGAATACGGCAACTTCCGCTCCGGTCTCATCAACGTCAGTACCAAATCCGGTTCAAAAAACGCTTACCACGGGACCCTCAGTCTTTCGCGGGACAACACCCACCTCCGCCGTTTTGGCGGCCCTTTCTACGACAGCCGAAGCCAACCACTGCGCGTCTATCTCGACCCGGCGGTCGCTTTTGTCGGCACCGCGGAGGCGTGGAAGGATAATCCCTATCGGCGCCAGCAGTACCCAACCTTCACGGGCTGGAACACCGCGGCGGCCAATTTCAACAAGGGCAATCCCAAGATCCCGGCGAGTCCGCTTGATTATTACCTCTTGGCGGCGTGGATGTTCATGGCCGTCCCCGATTATGCAGGGCTCGAACGGGCGGGTATCGACATCAGCGGCATCACCGCCAAACAGCGCGCCCTCTTCGCGAAGCACCGGATGGAGGAGGAGGGGAGCGACTGGAACATCGACGGCGGTTTTGGCGGCCCGGTGCCTCTGATCGGCCGCTACTTCGGCAACGCCACTTTTTATCTTTCCAACAACTCGCAGTCGCGCCATTATATCATGCCTGTGGTTCGTAAGACTCAGGAACTATACACCACCCTTGCCACCTTGCGCAGCCAGCTGCTCGACAATCTCACCATCACCTTGAACGGCCTGCACAAGCGACAGCTTGGCGTGAGTCCGATCCGGCCGGCTTTCGGGGATTTTCCAGATGCCAGCCGCTCGGGCGGATTCATGCCTCTTGATAACATCCGCAATTTCAAAAACAGCGGCGATAGCTATGCTTATTGGTTCGATCCGCCCTTTTTCCCGCAGATTGATCAGACGACCATCATGGGCGGCGTGACGATTAATCATGTGCTGAGCAAGAGCCTCTTCTATGAACTCAGCCTCAGCGGCATGCGCATCAAGAACCACTCGGACAAGGGCGACAACCGCGACCAGACCATACTCACCCAGTTCGGTCCCTTCCCGGTCACCGAGATGCCCTATGGCAAGTTCATGCAAGGGACAAACAAGATCAAGGTCGACAGCACCTATACCTATACCTATCCCAGCTATGATGGCCTTCCCGGAGTGCCCTACCGCTTCCGCCGCAAGGAGGGCGATCTTTACGACAATACCCGCGTCGGCCAGTATCGCGCCAAATTCGACCTCGCCTGGCAAGCCGACACCCGCCATTACCTCAAGGCCGGGGTGGAGTACAATGATATTGATATCAAGAACAATCTCTGGCAAAAGTGGAACGAGAATTACTACAACGCCTACGAGTTCAACTACCATCGCACGCCGAGCCAGACGGGTCTTTACCTTCAGGATCAGATCACCCTGGAATCGATGATCGCCAATCTGGGCCTGCGATACGATTACTACTACGGCGGCGGCGGGCTCTGGCCGACCGGCGATGCCTTCGCTACCGAAGCCTTCACCCCCCAGACCTTCGGCGAGGATTCCGTGCTCTTCAATTATCTCGAATCGGGCCGCTCCTGGATCTGGGACAGCTGGGTGGCCTATGATAAGGAACACCCCGGCTTTCTCCAGAAGATCAGGAATCATCAAACCTTCAGTCCGCGGCTCGGCATCTCCTTCCCGGTTTCGGACAAATCCAAATTCTACTTCAATTATGGCCATTTCCGCTCCAACCCGCCCTACTACACCATGTACCTCTACCGCTATCGCTACACCAAGAACGGCCTCTATGACATGTCCAACCCTAATCTGGAGCCGCCGCGCACTATCTCCTATGAACTGGGCGTGGCCTATAATTTTTACGACGCTTTTGTCGCCAAGATTTCGGGCTACTCGAAGGATGTCAGCGGTCAGCATGGTCAGGTCACCTATACCAACGCGGCCGGCTCAATCAACTACGACGCCTGGTCCAATAATGAGTATGAGGATATCCAGGGCATTGAAATCAACATCAGTAAAAGCGATGGCGGCTGGATAAACGGCTGGGTTAATTTCAACTATGCACTGAAGAAATCGGGACTGACCGGCCGCGAGACCATCACCGACGTTACCATCAACAACGATCAGGAAGGGCTCTACGCCGGCCAGGAGACCAGTTCGTTGCCGCTGCCCAAGGTCAACGCCAACCTCACCCTCCGCGCGCCCGAGGCATTCGGGCCAGCGCTCCTTGGACTTCACCCCTTCAGCGGCTGGAACCTTACCCTCTTCGGCGAGTGGGAACGGGGAGATTATTTCACCTTCAACCCCCTGAGCGAACTCCATGTTAGTGATAATATGCGCTGGCCGGACTACTACATGATCGACCTCAAACTGACACGGACCATCAAATTCGCCGGACTGCAGACCACTGCGTTCATCGATATCAATAATCTGTTCAATTTCAAGGTCAATTTCATGAGCCGCGGACTCCCGTTCGACAGCGCGGTCAATGATCAGTATTACTACTTAGCTTCGCTGCGGCTGCCGATGTATGATTCGGACCAGTACGACGCCTTGCGCGCCACCTATCCCGGCTATTTTCTTGCCGGCAACGACAAGATCGGCGATTTGCGCTCGGCCAGGAAACCTTATATCAATGATCCCAACTTTACGATGTGGCTCTATGGGCAGCCGCGCGATATCTGGTTCGGCCTACGTTTTGCTTTTTAAGCAACACTTTTCTCACAGGGTACAGAGACCCCGATAGAAACATAGGCATCCCTGCGCCCCCTCTGTGCCTCCGAGCCTCTGTAAGAGATGTCTCTTGGCAATCTTCAAAACGTGGAGCGTTGCATGCGTAAAAAAACTGGTAGATCCTCGCGCATGATCTGGTTTGGCTTGTTTTCCATTTTCGCGGCCTCTTCAGCGTACGCCCAGAAGGCCCCGGAGCTGGAGACCGCCCTCATCAAGACTAACCGGGTATGGACCGGCGTGACCGCCAGCGGCGCCAAGGGCAGCTTTGACTACCGCGCCGGATTCTTCCCCAATGATTTCGATATCATCGGCGTACGCGGCCAGGAGCAGGATCTCTGGGCCGGCGCCGGCTTCAAACTGGCTACTACCAACTGGCGCGACCGCATCGATACCCTGCACGCCGTCGCCATCTACGGCCCCACCAACGACTTCATGCCCAACGGAAAAGTCACCGAACGGATTACCAACTACCTGCGCTATAAATATACCGCCCAGACGATCGATTTTCAGCCTGTTACCCTCGATCTCTTTGGCACCCAGGATCCCTCCAGATTCGGCGACCTCACCTGCGACCAACTGGTCCAGGTGACCACCGAGAACATACTCGGCGTTCAGATCAAACGCAAAATCATGGCCTGGGCCCAGACCTTCAACGATGACTATCTGATCCTCGACGTCGAATTCACCAACACCGGCGGCGATTCGCTCAAGGAGTTCTATATCAACGTCGAATCGAACGGAGCCAATACCTACCGCTCCAATGGCTCACGGCCGGCCCCGGGAACGGGCGAGTCTTTCAGTACCGTCACGACCTGGCAGCACTATTACGGCGGCCGCGTGGGCGACAGCCTGCGGGTCTTTTATGAGTACAGCGCTGACGATCCGGCGGTCCCCGGCGACTTGATGGGCGCTCCGGTTACCTCCCAGAACGGCCGTCTTATCAACCCGAAATTCGTATGGTATTCAATCCTCCACGCCTCCGGCGCGCCCTATACCGACGCCGCTGATGATCGGGACGATTTCCTCCAACCCCGAATCACCTACATGGGCACCGCGACCAAGTTTCCCTACAACAGCGAGGGGGATGAGTACGGCGACAAAAACTTTTGGGCGCTACGCGGCGCCTACTCGGAGTTCTTCCCGATGAGCGGCCCCACCTGGCCCGGATCCCTCCACGCCGGTAACACCGATGAACAGGGCAATCCCAGCTATGCCGCGCATCCCGCGGGCACCATCCAGGCCAATAACTCCAAGATGTATTGCACCTTCGGACCCTATTCGTTCAACCCAGGCCAAAAGCTCCATCTGGTTTTCGCCAGCGGCTTTTCCGGCCTCGATACCCGGACGGCCAAAGAGGTGGGGGCGAAATGGAAAAACGGCACCCTGCAGGATCCGCCTGGTCTCCCCGATCCGCGCACCGGTTTCCTCCCGGCTAACTTTGCGTTCCCCATCGATGCCACGGAAATCGATATGCGCAAGGACCGCTGGGTGAGTACCGGCATCGACTCGCTAATGAAGAGCGCCTGGCGTGCAAAATGGAATTTTGAAAAGGGCTATCGAATCCCGGCGGCTCCGCCTCCGGCCGAGTCGGTCACCATCACCGGCCTCGGCACCGGCGTCGAAATCCGCTGGACGGCTACAGCCGCTGAGAGCCGCGCTGATTTCGCCGGCTACCGCATCATGCGCCGCCTCTCCAATCTGGATACCCTCTTTTTCGAAGCGATTTATGACAGCGGCCCCGAAGACAAGGCCACCGAACACCTCTTCGTCGACAAGAAGGTGCTCATCGGTGCACAATATTACTACTACGTCCAGTCCAAGGCTCGGATTGCCGTCGACGATCCCCTTGCTGATCCCCTTTCACGAGGCCGCATCATCTACAGCAGCCGGGTAATGGAACCGACGATCAACTGGATTAATCCGCCGCATTTTTCCCAGAACGATCTTGCCAGAATCCGTATCGTGCCCAATCCCTATAATATAAACGATCCGCTCCTGGTCAAACAGGGATGGACCGACCAGCGCGGTATCCAGTTCTACAATCTGCCCGGCAAGGTGACGATCAAGATCTTCACCGAATACGGTGACCTGGTCCAGACTATCGAACACAATAGCCCGGTCAGCGCCGGGTACGAGATCTGGGACATGATCACCCGCAACCAGCAGGTGATCAGCAGCGGCGTCTATATCGTCGTCTTTCAAAAACCCGACGGCGAGACCGCCTATCAAAAATTCATGGTTGTCCGGTGATCCGGAATGAGGAGAGTGTGCGCATGAGACCCGTCAAATTTATGTTGATCTTCTGGATTTTTCCGGCCCTGATGGTGGTGCAGGCCCAGGTGGGTCTGAAGAAAGTGGCCCAGAGCACGATGAACTTTCAGCAGGTCAGCCTTTCGGCCAAAGCCAGCGCCATCGGCGAGGCGTTTTGCGCCATCGGTTGCGGCGCCGAGGCCATCTTTTATAACCCGGCTGGCGTGGCCGAGTCCGGCAAACACATGGACCTTGAATTTTACGCCACCCGTTGGATCGCGGATATCAATTATATGGCCGGAGCTTTTGCCTGGGATATGGGACGTTTTGGCGCGGTCGGTCTCTCCCTGCTCAATGTCGATTATGGCGATATCTATACCACTGCGCTGCTCGACGCCTCCGAAAGCGCCCTCTATCCCGCGGGATACAAGGATACCGGGCTGGCGGACAATGCCGGCGCCTGGTCGATAGGTCTCAGCTACGGCCGGGCCATCAGCACCCGCTTCATGATCGCCGGGACCATGCGTCTTGCCGGTCAGAACCTCGGTACCACGGCCATGGCAAGCGGGCTCAAGGAGAACAACGCCACCAAACTGGTCTTCGACGCCGGCGTCAAGTATTATACTGGCATTAAAAGTTTCCGCTTCGGCATGGCCATCCGTAACTTTGCATCGAACCTCAAACGGGAGGAGATCCGCGAGCAGCTGCCGCTGACCTTTACGATGGGGGCGGCTATGAACCTTTTTGACCTGATCCTGCCCGGGAGCGTCACCGGGCAGCAGCTCACTCTGGCCATCGATTTTGTCCATCCCAACAACTATACCGAACGGGTGAACGCCGGCCTCGAGTATCTCTTCATGAATCGTATGGCACTCCGTGGCGGCTACCAGGGCAACCAGGACATCGCCTCGTGGTCGGCCGGTTTCGGTGTGTGCACGAGTGTGGGCCGGAGCGATCTGACCGTGGATTACAGCTGGTCTTTTATGAACACCTTCGATGATGTCAGCCGTTTTTCGCTGGGGGTCAGCTTTTGAAACGACTGGCACCCTGCTTATCGGTCTTCTGACCGCCGGTGCAGGAGTAGAGAATGCGCATCGGGTTGAAAACAATCCTCTGCGGCGGCATACTGTTTCTCAGCGCCTGCTGCACCATACACACCTGGCATCAGGCGCCGACGGTTTTGCGCCTTATCGGTGATTCGACTATGGCCGACAAACCGGTCGCGGAGACCCCCGAGCGCGGCTGGGGACAGCTCTTTCCGCAGTTCTATCGGGCGGACATCCAGGTGGTCAATTATGCCAGAAACGGTCGCAGCACCAAGAGCTTCATCGCCGAGGGACTATGGGCTAAGGTTCTCGCCGACCTGCGCCGAGGGGATTATCTCTTCATCCAGTTCGGCCATAATGACGCCAAGAGCTCGGATACGTCGCGATACGCGGCGCCGCACACCACTTACCGTGCCAATCTGATCCGCTTTGTGGAGGAGGCCCGCGCCTGCGGCGCGCAGCCGATCCTGATCACCCCGGTTGCCCGGCGTTACTTTTCGCCCGAGGGCATTCTTCAGGACGCCCATGGTGAGTATCCCGGCGTGGTCAAGGAAGTCGCAGCCCTATACAAGGTACCTCTCATCGACCTTCACGCCAGGAGCATGCAACGGCTCGCGGAACTCGGTCCGGAGCGGTCGGAGCGCCTTTTCATGCGCGTGCCGCCCGGGCTCTTCAAGGCCCTGCCGGATGGCAAATCCGACAATACCCATTTCATGGAGGAGGGAGCGGTCGAGATGGCCAAACTGGTGATCGCCGGTCTGCGGGAGATGAACCACCCCCTGATCCGCTATTTCAAACCCGAGGCTGGGTGGCCGCAGCCGCAGCCGCCGTCCTGGCCGATTCCTTTGGCAACTACGCCTAAACCCTGAACCATGGTGTATCCTAAAACCAGGAGGTAGTATGAACCGTTATTTTACTTTGTTCCTCGCCCTGATACTGGTACTGCTGGCCGCCGGCGCCATCATGGCCCAGGCTCCCGCCATAGTCCACTGGAGCCTCAACGCGACCGACAGCGCTAGGGTTTCGGCGGTCTCCGGCAACGCTCGCGGCCTCACCCAGACCCACGGCGATTCCTTTATGTGCCGCGACTATGCCAACGGTCCGGGACCCGATCAGCGCTGGTATCCCTATAATTTTATTACCAAAAAAGCCATCATGTGGGGCCCGGACACGACCCAGAACAACAATATCTGGGTGCAGTTTGCGGCGCACCCCAAGGCTTACAATGATTTTCACGCTGATTCGATGACCATCTACCTGGGCGCCAAAGGTACCGACAGGCTCCGCGCCAACCTCTGGTACGATACCCATGCCGATTTCTCTAGCCCGGTCGCGCTGAACAGCACTCCCCTGGTTTTGAAAAAGGACGGCGATTCGCTCTTCACATTTATTCTCGACAAGGAGGTGCCAGAAGGCGATACTCTCTACGTACGCGTCTATGCCTGGAACGCCGGCCCGGCCTCGAACAGCAAATACCTCTATATGCGCCTCTGCACCATTTACGGGACAACGGTGGCCAATCCGATTCCTGCATCGGCGACCTGGGCTTTGACTAATCCCGGAACCGGCGGCACCGGCCAGACCGTCGCCACCGCCGGTAATGTTCTCGCCGCGGACGAGAAACTCGTCAACATGAACATCAATGGGTATACCGGTTACAACAGCGCCCAGCGGCTGCGCATCATCTCCGCGCCGGGCAAGTATGAGTGGCCGGCCGCGCAGCTGACCCAGATCGATTCGGTCTATGTCGAGTTCTCGGTCTCTCCCAAACTGGGCACCCGATTCACAGTGAATACGCTCAGCATGGATCTTGGCTGCCATTCGATCAATAACTTTAAGGCGAACGTCTGGTACTCCAAAGATCCCTCTTTTGCCAATCCGGTCCAGATCGTCTTTCAAACCGCAGATACCGTCAACAACTATCTGCCGCGTGGTCCGGATGTTCCTGCCTATACGGTAACCGCTCAGCCCGGCCTGCTTGTCGAGCAGGGAGAGACCTTTTATCTCCGCGTCTATCCCTGGGTGCATAACAATGCCACCGTCAGCTCGGGCAAGTATTTGACCATTCAGAATGTCCTGATCGGCGGCGTGAGTGAAAGTGCCCCGATGCCCTCCTCGGCCACCTGGGCGTTGACCGATCCAAACACGGGAGGCACCGGCAAGACGGTCACCACCGCGGGCAAGGTCACTGCAGCGGATGAAAAACTGGTTAACCTTAACATCAATCAATACACCGGCTACCATGCTGCCCAGCGGCTGCGCATCATCTCTGCGCCAGGCAAGTATGAATGGCCGGCCGGGCAGCTGACCCAGATCGATTCGGTCTATGTCGAGTTTGCAGTCTCGCCAAAAGCCGGTGCCAGCTTTACAGTGCAATCACTCTCGCTCGACTTGGGTTGCCATTCGATCAATAACTTCAAGGCAAATGTCTGGTACTCCATAGATCCCTCTTTTGCTAATCCAGTGCAGGTTGTTTTTCAAACCGCGGATACTGTCAACAACTATCTGCCGCGCGGTCCGGATGTTCCTGCCTATACGGTAACCGCTCAGCCTGGCCTTCTCGTCAAACCGGAAGAGACCTTTTATCTCCGGGTCTACCCCTGGGTCCATAACAATGCCACGGTCAGCTCAGGCAAGTATTTGACGATCCAGAATGTCGTCATCAGCGGCCTCGCGGAAGGCGGCGCCGATTACGAAATGCCCCTCATCGTTACCAGTCAACCCACCTACATCTCCACCACGTTCGCCACTGCCGGCGGAACCATTCCATCTGATGGCGGCGCCCCGGTGACCGCCCGCGGAGTGTGCTGGAGTACCCTCCCTGCTCCGACCACCGCCGACGCCAAAACCGTAGACGGCGCAGGCTCCGGCGCTTTTGTCTCCCATGTGACCGGTCTCACTGCCGGTGTAAATTACCATCTGCGCGCTTACGCGACCAATGATGCCGGCACCGCTTACGGCGAAGAGATGACCTTCAAAACCCTCGATTCGCTGGTGGTCCCGACGGTGACCACGGTCGCTGTCAACAATATCATGGTCAAATCGGCCAAGAGCGGCGGTACCGTGACGGAATGGGGGGGCAGCGACGTCATCGCCCGCGGCATCTGCTGGAACCTGACCGGTGATCCGACCGTCGCCGACAACAAGACCGAAAACGGCACCGGCATCGGCGCCTTTACCAGTTCGCTCTCGGCCCTGACGGCCAGCACCACCTACTTTGTGCGCGCCTGGGCGACCAACGCCACAGGAACCGGCTATGGCCAGGTCGAGACCTTCACCACGCAGGCGCCCGCTCCGGCGGTCCTTAAGGTCGTCGCCCAGGATGGCAGCGGGGATTATACCACCGTCCAGGCCGCCTTCAACGACGTGCCCGATTTCTATACCGGGATGTGGTGCATCTATGTCAAGGCCGGCACTTACAGGGAAAAGCTGATGCTTGCCCAGAACAAGACCAACGTGGTGCTCAAGGGCGAGAATGCCATGACCACCATCCTCACCTATGACGATTATTCCGGCAAGGCGGGCGTTGGCGGTACCTCCAACAGCTACAGCACGGCGATAGAGGCGGATGATTTCACCGCGATGGACATCACCTTCCAGAATACGGTCAAGAACGACGGCACCTTCAGCGATCAACAGGCCGTCGCCCTGCGCATCAACGGCGACCGCGGCGCCTACTACAACTGCCGCCTCCTCGGCTACCAGGATACCTACTACGCCTGGGGTGGGCGCGGCACCGTACGCACCTACATGAAGGAATGCTACATTGAGGGTTCGGTCGATTTCATCTTCGGCCGCAACATCAACGTTTTTGATCACTGCGAGCTGCATGTCAATCGCCATTCCGGTTGTATCACCGCACCCAGCACCGATGCCACCTCCCGCTTCGGCTTGGTCTTCATGGACTGCAAGATTACCGCCGATTCGGTAGGATTCGACGGCGTTCCCATCACCAGCTTCCACCTTGGCCGACCCTGGCAGGGGAGACCCCAGTGTGTCTATCTCCGCTGCGACGAGCCCGCCACCCTCAGTCCTGAAGGATGGACGGTTATGACCGCCGGCCTCAATCCCTTCTTCGCCGAATATCATTGCTTTGGCGGAGGTTCGAATTTCTTCGGCCGGATCAACGGCGGAATCCAGCTGAGCAACGCGGAGGCGGCGGAGTATACCATCGCCAATATCTTCGCCAAAACCAGCAACCCCAACCTGGGATTTGACTGGATGCCCGAAAAACCAGTTTTCACTGGAATCGAGTGGAGCAAGGGACCGGAAGCGCTCCCGATGGTCTATGAACTCTCCCAGAACTATCCCAACCCCTTCAATCCGGTGACTACGATCCACTATGCCCTGCCCCGGAGCAGCCATGTGCGGATCACTATCTACAACATCCTCGGCGCCCGCGTGGCCACCCTGGTAGAGGGCCAGCAAGCGGCGGGGCGCTATTCGATCCGTTTCGATGGACTCAACCTTGGCAGTGGGGCCTACTTCTATCGCATCGATGCCGGCACCTTTCATCAGACCAGAAAGATGCTCTTGCTGAAGTAGACTTCTCTGCCATTCGATGGACTCCGGGCACGCTGATGGCGTGCCCGGAGCTTCTCTTGAGAAGGATCCTTCCTATGCCAATACTATCCCGGAGCTTGCTCCTGGCGTTGATGCTGGCCGGAACCGGCTTCGCACGGCCTGACGCTGTACAATCCCCGGCCCGGCTCACCAGCGGCGGCGTTCTGTCCATCCCCGATGCCCCCTTTGGTTTGGCCGGGATTGATTTGCCCACCATCCCGGGACGGGAATTCAACATCCAGGCCTATGGCGCAACTGGGGATGGGATGGCCCTCAATACCACTGCCATCCAGGCGGCCATCTCCACCTGTTCCCGCTCCGGAGGCGGCCGCGTGATAATTCCCTCCGGCGTCTGGCTGACGGGTCCCCTGAAAATGGAGAGCCGCGTCGAACTGCATCTCGAGAGCGGTGCCCTGCTGCTCTTCTCGGCGGACCACAGCCTCTACCCGGTCATTCAGACCCCGTCCAAATCGTTCGTGATTGCCTCCCCGCTCTATGGATTCGGACTCGAGGATATCGCCATAACCGGTCCCGGGATCATGGACGGGGCGGGAGAGAGCTGGCGGCCGGTGAAAAAAAACAAGACCACCGCCAGCCAATGGAACGCCCTGCTTCAATCCGGCGGTGCCGTTGATGAGAAGGGCAGTGTGTGGTGGCCCTCCACGGCGGCCATGATGGGCGAGGCCTATTTGAAAAATCTCCAGGCTTCGAAAGCGAAGAAAGAGATCACGGCGGCGGACTTTCTCCCGGCCCGTGATTTTCTTCGTCCCTATATGATCTCCTTCATTGATTGCAAGCGGGTGGTGGTCACCGAGGTGACGATCCGCAACTCGCCCAAGTTCGCCCTTTGTCCCGCCTGGTGCGATCAGCTGGTCATTCAAAATATTAAAGTGAATAATGAATGGTGGGCCCAGAACGGCGACGGCATCGACATCAGCGCCTGCCGCCATGTGCTGGTGGAGGGATGTACTGTAAGTGCTGGAGATGATGGCATTTGCATGAAATCGAGTGCGCGCAGGGGCCGCTCGGGTCCGGCGCTCGAAAAGGTCATCGTGCGCGATTGCATCGTCTATCGGGGCCATGGCGGATTCGTCGTCGGAAGCAACACCGAGGGCGGGATGCGGGATCTGCTCGTCGAGAACTGCACCTTCATCGGCACCGATATCGGCTTGCGCTTCAAGAGTGCGCGCGGGCGCGGCGGCGCAGTGGAGAATATCCGGATCCGCAAAATCCGGATGAGCGGGATCGTCAATGAGGCGATCCACTTCGATACGTTTTATGAAACCGAATCCGCCGATACCCTGATCCAGCCGGTGACTGCAGAGACGCCGCTCTTTCGCGGCATCACCATGGAAGATGTCCGTTGCGCCAGCGCCGCCCGCGCCATCGTCATGACCGGCCTCCCCGAGCAGCCCATCCAAGATATCGTCATACGCGAGAGCGCCTTCACCGCCTCTCGGGGGATCAGCCTCACCGATGTCAGCGGACTGAGCCTGACACAGGTCCGCTTCCATACCGGGCAGGGACCACTCCTCACCGCCAAACGCTGCAGCGGCATCACCATCGATGGGGTACCCTTTTCGCAGAGCAGCAACGCACGGTTTGGCTCGGACATCTGGCGCCAGCTGATGCACCATGACGACGCGTGGTTTGCAACCGCCGCGGCAGGCGCCGCTGCGGAGCAAGTGCTGCTCTACCAATGCCCCTGCGGCGGTTGGCCTAAGAATATCGATATGGTCCGGCCGCTCACTCCGGAGGAGAAGCGCGCTCTGGCCGCGGCTCCACCGGCCGATACCGCCGCGACTATCGATAACGGTGCGACCTGGACCCAGCTGTTGTTCCTTGCGCGGGTAAACGCTGCAGCGCCCGAGCCGCGCTTTATGGATGCCTTCAAGCGCGGCCTGAACTATTTGCTGACGGCGCAGTACCCCAACGGCGGCTGGCCCCAGTTCTATCCCCTGCACCAGGGCTATTACTCCCACATCACCTACAACGACGACGCCATGATCGGGGTTCTGACACTGCTCAAGGAAATCGCCGATGATCAGCCGATGTACCGTTTTATCGATCAGGATCGACGCCGCCTGGCGGCGCAGGCGCTCGAAAGGGGCATTGGTTGTATTCTCAAAACGCAGTTGACAGAAGGGGGAAAACGGACCTCCTGGTGCGCGCAGTACGACGAACATACCTTGGCACCGGCGGCGGCGCGGACCTACGAGCTGGTCTCGCTCAGCGGCGAGGAGTCGGTCGGGATTGTGCGCTTTCTGATGTCGCTCGATCATCCCGATTCCCTGATCGCCGCGGCTATCCAGGGGGCTGTCGCGTGGTTCGAACAGGTTAAGATCACCGGCATCCGGGTCGACCATGTCGCGGATGCCTCGAGTCCCTACGGCTACAACAAGGTGGTGGTTGCCGACTCGACCATGCCGCCAATGTGGGCACGATTTTACATCATCGGCTCGAACCGCCCCTTCTTCAGTGACCGGGACGGCCGGATCCATTTCGACCTGGCCGAAATTTCCTCCGAGCGGCGCAATAAGTATGCCTGGCTCGGCTATTGGCCGCAAGCATTGCTCGAGAAGGAGTATCCCGCCTGGCATGCGCGATATGCAGCACTGCACCCCTGACGACTGCTGGCCGGTCTGTTCTTCTCAAGTCGGCAAACACCCTTCCCTGGCGGAGAACGCCGCCGGTTATTTTTTCACCGGAACGAGCCGGAAGAGCCGAACATCATGAGAGGAAATCACCGCTGAAAAAGGACGACGGGTGCTTCCATTTTCCTTGTGGGCCCAGAGATCTTCAAGCCTGAAGGCCGAGGATGCAAAATCGATGTTCCTCCCGGAAAGGGTATCACTGATCTTCTCCGTTTTCCAGTCGAAGACCACGCTTTTTGAAAGACGGCTGCGGTTGAGAAAGCAGACCGCCCACGCATTATGCACCAGGGGCTTGAACCAGACCTCGACACTGTCGATTGCTGAATAGCGGAAGCCCTGGATGCCCAGCGCGTCCTGATCAACGGCGATGGCATCCGCGTTGGTCAGTATTGCGCGGGTCTCTGGTGACATGGAACCGAGATCGTTTCCGGCCATCAAAGGGGCGGCGAGCATGCACCACATGGAAAAATGGGCGCGGTCTTCAGCCGCTGTCATGCCGTTTCCCACCTCCAACATATCCGGATCATTCCAATGGTCCGGACCCGCATGGTTGCGCAGACCCTCCTGCAGATCGAGAATCTGCATTACTCCCAGCGATTTCCAGCTGCCGTGGTCCTCGATGCCGTCGAAGATAGCGGTGATATCTCCGGTAGTGCGCCAGAGATGCCCGACCTCAGCGGCCCATTCCCAGGGTTTGCTGGTGCCCCATTCGCAGAGGCTGAGGAGGATGGGCCTGCCCGCGGCAGCGAGCGCCTCACGCATCGTGATGTAGGCTCCTTTGGCATTGAGATCGTCGGTGTAGCACCAGTCATACTTGAGATAATCCACGCCCCAGCGGGCGTATTGCAGGGCATCCTGGTACTCATGACCCCGGCTGCCGGGCCGGCCGCCGCAAGTCTTCCAGCCGGCATCCGAATAAATGCCAAATTTCAGCCCCTTGCTGTGGATATAGTCGGCCAGAGCCTTCATGCCGGAGGGGAATCGGACTGGATCCGGCTGGATAAATCCATCGGCATCCCGCTGGCCGTGCCAGCAGTCGTCAATAACGATGTAACGGTATCCGGCCGCCTGCATGCCGCTGGCAACCATGGCATCGGCCGTGCTGCGGATAAGGTCTTCGTTGACATCGCATCCGAATTTGTTCCAGCTGTTCCAGCCCATCGGCGGCGTCAAGGCCAAACCGGCATATTTCTGAGCGAACAGGGACGTGAAAGTAAAAAGCGACCAAACCAGAAACCATTTTCGCATGGAGATTCCTTTCATAACGGTCAGAGGGTACGAAACGAGAGTATGCCGGCATGCCCAGCCCTTCAGCTGGCAGTCGAAAAAAGCAACCAAGAACCAGACGGAATAAAAGGCTGGTAAAATGTACGATTTTAAACGGTAAGAGTCAACCGGCGAGGATTACGGAATGAAGATTGACCGGGCTGAAATTGTCATAATATGGTGTCGCTGTCATAAAAATATGACGAAATATGGATTAAATTACAAAATTACTTGTTACTGACATTATATCGTCATATATTATATACGACGGCATGATTTTTCAGAATCGTTTGACCTGCTGTTATTTAGCATCAGGTTTTTCTCGGTGAGGGAGGTGAGAAGGAAGGCTTGTACGGGTAACGGATGATGGGTTTTTTCTAGGGTTTGCTTTCCTGGGGATTTTTCTCTTCACACTCGCGTATCACATTGGCATCGATCTCTGCATTAATCGTTTCACACACCACAGGCTTATTCAGCAGCGCTCCAGCAGGGGACCAATATCCGGACGCTTTAATTCGGTATTGTCTTTTGATTTCGGACAACAGGAGGCAACGATGCACATGCAAAGAACGCTCACCCGTTATTACCCTCTCCTTGTGCTCATCCTATTCGCCACATTGGGCCTGCACAGTGCTGCTCTGGCCGAATGCACCAACCTTTGGTTCACCAAGGGGGGATGCGGCTCAGCTGGAGTGACTCATTTTCAAGCCGGGGATGTCATCTATTTAAATGGGACCGATTTTCCTCCGGGACCGACCGAATATACCATTTACGGCCAGCCCGGCTCGTGTGATGAATACGTCACCATCGTCCGGCAAGTCTATACGGTGGATGCGACAGGCACTTTTTGTTTTGCAGCCTATTCGGTCGCGGACGATGATTGCGGCGAATACTCTGTACAGATGGGGGAATGCTACAATCTCTTCACGGTCGACCGTACCAGACTGCAAATCATGGATCTCTCTCTCCAATCCCATTGGCAGGAGCGTATCGACTGGACGATTCACAAGGCGGCCCAACCATCGCAAATTGATCTCTTCACGGGCGATCAAGCCGAAGTGGGATACACCATTTCGGTCGACAAGACCACTTCTGTCTCTCCGGCCACCATCTCCGGTGCCGTGACGCTGCAGACCACCGGGCCTGCTCCGACCGGATTCTCTCTTACCATCACCCTGAAAAGAGATAACGCCCCCATCGATCAGGTCGTGATTACCACATTCTCGCCCGGCGGGACTTATCCCTTCAGTTTCACCCTGGCCTCCCCTGCACCTGGAACGTATGATGTGGATGCGGTTGTGGCGATCTCCAATGGCATAGGGGATTCGAAGGCCGGCTCGGTAGTGCTGACGCTGGAGTCCAGTGGGTACCCCTCCATCCATGTAGTGGATGGAACCCGCAACTGGCTGTTCGATGACGATGGTACTGCAAGCTATTCGGTCATCTTCAGCTGCGATGCCGACGAGGGCGGTCAGTCCAACACAGCGACCATCACCGAAACCGGCCAGAGCGCTATGGCGACAGTCACGATCAACTGTTACGCTCCAGAGGTGAACAAGACTGCGGATCCCCGATTCACGCGCACCTATCATTGGAGCTTGCAAAAGAATGGCGACAAGCAGGAGGAGCGCGTCCACTTTCTGCTGCCGGTCGATCCGAATGCAGAGTTGCCGTTCACGACGGTTAATTATACCGTGGTGGCCGACATCACCGGGTACACCGATAGCAACTGGCGGGTCTTCGGCGAGATCACCATTCACAATCCGGCACCCATCCCTGCAATTCTGCAGAGCGTCAGTGATGTGATCTCCGGCTTCGGCGCACTCGCGGTGAGCTTCGGTGTCACCTTCCCGTACACGCTGGCCCCGGGCGGCACTATCACCGGCACCTATAGTACCTACTTGCCGGATGCATCAGCGCGGATCAATACTGCCACGGCAGAGCTGGTCAATCATTACTATTCGCTGGCCGGAGCCGCGAACAGCATCGGGACGACCTTCTTCAGCGGCCAGGCGGCGATCAATTTTGGCGCTCCGTCCGAAGAGGTCGACAAGTGTGCTGCTGTCCGTGACAATCTTGCCGGCACGCTGGGGACGGTTTGTTTTGGAGATTTGCCGAAAACCTTCCGGTATTCCCGCCAATTCGGCCCGTGGAATCCCGAGGAGTGCGGCGCGAACTTTGAGCGCGGCAATGTCGCCACCCTGGTAACCGGGGATACCGGCACCAACCTGACCTCGCAGTGGACGGTGATCATCCGCATCGATTGTGACGAACAGCGCAGGCCGCTGGGACTCAAGGCCACCTGCATCGATCCCCTCGCCTACCGCCCGGTGATCCGGGTGCATTTTGAGGTTACCAATCCCAACGGGTTTGCAGTTGAGATCCCGCATGGCCTCAACAACGCCCTCGAACCCGTGGCTTACCAGGGTGAGCAGCCGACCCTCTTCCCGCCCGGCCTCACAGAGTGGGAAGTCGAGATCGGCCGGCATGAAATCCTGCAGTGGCTGCTCGATGGCTCCATCGCCACTGCGAGCATGAGGCTCAACATCTGCAGTTACGCTACTCAGGATGATGTCTATATCGCTGGTGTCGGCGTTTTTTATGATACCAACAAGAACGGACGCTATGATCCGGGCGAAGCGCTGCTAGCGCCAGACTTTGAGGGCAAGATCGGTGAGATCTATCTGATCGATGTCGAGGGCAAGACCGTCGATTCCCGGGCCCTGGGCAGTGAACCCTTTATCCGCGCCGGCCGCAGCGTCAATTTCAATTTCCGGCAGCTCTGGGGCGAGTACTATCTCGTTCCGCAGCTGAGTGTGCCGCTGCCTGCTGGATACCGTATCTATCCCAACTACCGGGTGGTCCATACTGATGAATTCCCGTCGCCCTTCTACAGTCTCGATAATGATTTTGGACTGGTACCCTCCGGTTTTGCCGCCGATCCCGCAGCGAATCAGGATCTGCCCTGGATCGCAACGCTCGACTGGTACCTGAACCATCCGGTCAAGCCCAGTGTGGCCAAGTCCGCTTCCGAACAGGCTCCGCTCGCGGTGGTGCCCGCCAATTTTATGCTGCAGCAGAATTACCCTAATCCCTTCAATCCGTTTACCACGATCGGCTACGATCTGGCCGAACCCGCTCGGGTGACGTTGACGATTTATACCGTGACGGGGACGGTGGTTGCGCGTCTGGTTGAAGAAGAGCAGTCGGCAGGCAGCTACTCCCGAATCTGGGATGCGGCCCAGAATCCCAGCGGCATCTACTTTTACGAACTCAAAGCTGGCAGTTACCGTCAGGTCAAGCGGATGCTGCTGATGAAGTAAGACTTGCCGAAGAACCGGGCTCCCTCGAAAGAGGGAGCCTTTTTATTATGCGGGTTTTCATCCGGACAATGCAGCCGGATGAGGCGTTTGGCACGACGGCGAAGCGGTTCCTTAATGATTAGTGTTGCAAATCAGTCCAATAATTATTAACTTTTTTCGTTGTGCCCATCCAGCGCGACGCTCTGATCCGCCCAGATCTGCCCCTATAGCTCAGCTGGATAGAGCAGCGGTTTCCTAAACCGTTGGTCGCAGGTTCAAATCCTGCTAGGGGTACAAAAAAAGCCCTTGATGCGCTGCGCGTCAAGGGCTTTTTTCTAGTAGACCGCATTATTTGCAGGAGCGTCCGGTAAATGGTAAAGTGACCGTCACCTCGGTACGGACAACAACCCGCCGCAGGGACTTAGAGTCCTGCGGCTGTGCCGGATGGGTTCCTCTCCGCACGGCCCCCTTAGCGCAACAGCAGGATCTTTCGCGTATCCATCCGGTCTCCGCTGATCAGCACGCAGATATAGACCCCGGCGGGACAGGGGAGCCCTGCCTCATTCCGGCTGTCCCACGTGAGACGATGCAGTCCCGCCTCGGCAAAGCTGTGGAACAGGGTCCTGACTTTTTGCCCCAGTACATTATACAGCTCCATCCTCGTTTGACCCGGGCGCTCGAGGGTGAACTCGATTTCTGTGGTGGGATTAAAGGGATTGGGATAATTTTGGCTGAGCATGAATCCCTGAGGCAGCGGCCGGGTTTTGCCGAAAACCGCCGTCACCGATTGAATGGTACGGCAGAACTTACTATTACGGGTTCCCGCCAGGATGTACCCATTCCTGTCAATGGCCATTGACGTAATTTCGAGACTCTGCAATCCGGTATTGAATGGTTTCCAGCTGGTTCCACGGTCTGTTGAGCAAAAGATGCCCGAATCGGTTCCGGCAAAAACGAGTCCGCTTGGCTCGGTTATGAACGAGCGGATGCTGCGGCTTGTGATCCCGTTGGTGATCAAACTCCAGTTCGCGCCATTATCGGTGGAGCGAAAGGCGCCGTCGCCCATGGTTCCGGTGTAAAGGGTCCCAGTGGAGTCCACAGCGAGGGTGAGCACGCGGGAATTGACCTTGAATCCCTTGTTGATTGAGACCCATGTGGCTCCGTTATCGGTCGACCGGAACAAGCCATTGGACCAGCTCCCGGCGAAGATATGTCCCTTGGAATTGATGGCCAAGGCACTATAGTTGGTGGAAACCTGTCCGTTGTTAAGGAGGGTCCAGGTATTACCACCATTGGTCGATTTGAACAAGGCACCATTCCAGGTACTGGAAAAGATCTGATTGCTGGCGTCGATGACCAGCGCGCTGTTGTTCAAGGCCTTGAGGTCGTTATGGACGACGGACCAGTTCTCCCCGTTGTCGGTTGAGCGGAAAATGCCGTTCATCACACTGCCAGCGAAAAGGACGCCATCGGTGGCGACGGCCAGAGAACTGATATTTAGATCGGTCAATCCCTTGTTGACGGGGGTCCAGCTGTTGCCATAGTCCGTCGAACGAAGGATGCCACTGCGCTCGCTGCCGACAAAAATGGAATTGTCGGCGCCTACGGCTATAGGCGAGATGGACCCGATCGCCAGGTTATTTACCTCTTCCCAGGTGTCCTTCGTCGTGAGAAAATACGCGCCGGCAAAGGTGATGGTGTCCCGGCCGGCCAGCGTTAAATGCTCTTCGGGTGGAGAAGAATAGCCTGGCACCGCGCCATACCGGATCGTATACTCGCCGATGGGCACATTCGCGATCTCCATTTTCCTGCCTGTTCCGACATAGATGGACGGCCCTGTTATGGAGAAGCTGGCCTGATCCAGATTAGTGGTAACCTGGATAGTTCCGAACTTGGGGGATCCCGACTGGATGACGGATATACTCCGGTTCAACCCCGCTCCACTGACGATAACCGTTCCCTGGCGCAAACTGGCTGTGGGATTGGCGGTGACGGCAACGGTCAAGTGGCCATCCAGCATCCCGCTTGCCGGTGATACCGTGATCCACGGGACCTCTCCATGCGCGTTCCAACTCAGGTTAGCGTGCAGCGTTACCATGTTTTGGGCCGAGTCCGCACTGAAGGTCAATTCGCCTGGCGAGACCGTCAATATCGCCGCGGCACCCGCTTGCGTAACAGTCAGGGTCCTCGACAGGCCGGCACCTGAAATGGTCAGAATGCCATTGCGTGGGCTAACCAAAGGATTAGCCGCCACCGAGACGGTCACAGTCGTATCATGGTTACCGCTGCTAGGTGAGACGGTGACCCACTCCAGGGTGTCCAGTACATTCCAGGTGATGTTAGCCGTTACGGAGAAAGAGGCGCTGGAAGATCCCGCGTAATAAGAAAGCGTGGGAGGGGAGAGGCTCAATATCGCAGGTGCGCCGGACTGGGTGACGGAGACGATCCTGGTCAGACCGCCTCCCGTGATCGTCACCGTCCCTTTCCGGCTGTCCGTTGCGGGATTGGCTGCCACAGTGACGATCACTGTGGTATCATTTGAACCACCCGAGGGCGATACGGTGATCCAGGAAGCATCATTACTCGCACCCCAATGGACATTGGAAAAAACCGAGAATGGGATGCTGGCCGAAGCTGCGCCAAAAGAAAGCGCCAGCGGTGTAACCGTCAGGACCGCAGCGGCACCGGATTGAGTTACCGCAACGGTTCGGGTTACTCCGCCTCCGGTCACAACGACAATACCCGTCCGGGAACTGGTGGAAAGATTGGCTGTGACACTCACCACGAGTGTGGTATCGTTCTGACCGCTGGTGGGCGACAAGACGATCCATGCCGCATCGGCCGCCGCAGACCAGGATACATTACTGGTTACCGCAAAAGATTTCTTCGATGATTCGGCACCAAAGGCGAGTTCCGGCGGCGCAAGGGAAAGGGCTGCGGCTGAACCGGCTTGTGAAACGGAGAGTGTCCGGGTCACGCCGCCGCCGATGACAGTGATCACTCCGCTACGGATGGTAGTGGAGGGATTGGCGGATACATGAACCGTCACATCGGCATCATTCGGTCCGCTGATCGGAGTGAGGGTGATCCACGGGGTGTTAGCGCTCGCCGACCAGGGAACGTTGGTTGTGATCGAAAATCGGGAACTCCCCGAATCAGCAGCAAAGGAAAGACCGGGTGGATCGAGCGTCACAGCTGGTGCTGCGGCCGATTGGGTTATATTCACGCTTCGGTTAATGCCCCCTCCTGAAACAGTCACCGTTCCGCTGCGGGCGGTGATCGAACGATTGGACGAAACCAGGATTGACACCGAGCCATTGTTCACGCCATTGGCCGGCGATTCGAAGATCCAGGGGGCATTGTCGCTCACGCTCCAGCTGATATTGGAGGTGACCATTATGCTCTTGCTCGTCGAATCCGCCTCAAATGCGAGACTGCCCGGATTGACTGTCAATACAGCCGCATCTCCGCTTTGAAGGATCGTAACCGTCCGGGTGATCCCAGATCCGCTTAAGGTGATCGTCCCGGTACGGGAGGTGGTTCCCGCATTGGCGTTGACGGTGACGGTGGCTACGGCATCATTTGCGCCACTAGCCGGTGTGACGGAGAGCCAGCCGGCGTCATTAGTTATCTTCCATGATATATTTGAGGTTATGGCAAAGGTGGTACTGCCGGGTCCCGCGCCGAACGAAAGGCTGACCGGTGAAGCCATCAGAGCAGCAGGAGCGCCGGATTGTGTCACCGTAATGGTCCTGGTGAGGCCCCCCCCGGTTACAGTTACCGTACCGCTACGGGAGCTGATCGACGGATTAGCGGTCACCGTAATGGACACATCCGCATTGTTTGTGCCGCTTACAGGCAACACGGACATCCATGCCGCATCATCGCTTATGCTCCAGCTGACGTTGGAGGTAATGGAAATGGTGGTACTGGAGGACCCGGCGCCAAACGAGAGACTTATGGCAGACAGAGTCAGGTTTGCGGCAATACCCGATTGTGTGAGGGTGACCCTTCTGGTAATGCCCGCGCCACTGACGGTGATGGTGGCGGAACGGGCGGAGGGGCTATTATTCGCTGTATAGTCAGCATGCAGTGTGTTATCGCCGTTGCTGTAGGAGGGCGATAGCGTCAGCCAATCTGCATTAATAGCAGTGGTCCATCGGATGTTCGCCTGCACGCTGAAAGAGGTCCTGCCTGCATTGCTGAGCACAAGCCGGCTGTCAGGCGTTACGGTGAGATAATCTGCAGCGTCCTGCACGACCGTTACCGTTCGCGTGATTCCGCCACCGGTGATGGTAACAGTGGCGGTCCTGGCCGATGTGATATCGTTGTCCGTAAAAGAAGCCGTCAGAGTGGCGTTATTGCTGCCGCTGGACGGGCTCACCGTCAACCATGCCATATTGTCCGAGACCGTCCAGCTTGTGTTGCTGGCAACACTGAATGAAGTAGTGCCGGCGAATCGGATTACAGACTGGCTGGCCGGAGTGATGGTGAGGTAATAAGCTGCGGCCTGGACCACGGTGACAGTGCGGGTGATGCCGCCGCCGGTGATGGTTATGGTTCCAGTCCTGGATGTTGTGACATCGCTGGCTGTGAATGTAGCGGTCAGGGTAGCGTTGCCGCTACCGCCTGATGTGCTGAGGGTCAACCAGGCGGCGTCATCCGATGTGGACCAACTGGCATTACTGGCGATGCTGAAAGTGACGCTGCCAGCCGTATTGGGCACAGGTCGGCTGGCTGGGTCAACCGTCAAGTAATAGGCCGCGGCCTGGACCACGGTGACGGTGCGGGTGATGCCGCCGCCGGTGAGGGTGATGGTGCCGGTTCTGGTGGTTGTGACATCGTTGGCGGTGAAGGTGGCGGTCAGGGTGGCGTCGCCGCTGCCGCCTGCTGTGCTGAGGGTCAGCCAGGCGGCGTCATCGGAGACGGTCCAGGCGGTGTTGCTCGCGATCGAAAAGGTGGTGGTGCCGGCGGTATTGGCGACCGACTGGCTGGCCGGGGTGACGGTGAGGTAATAGGCCGCGGCCTGGACCACGGTGACGGTGCGGGTGATGCCGCCG